>JAIRWW010000132.1 GCA_031268685.1 Azoarcus sp. | reverse complement strand
GCATACCTTGGATTCATAAATCACCACGCTTTGTCCAGGCGCTAGCGCCCATTGTGGCTGGGCGAAGACGACTTCGGCGTGCCCGCCGTCCAGCTTGTCGATCTCGCATGGCATGTCCGATGCGCGATAGCGCGGCTTGGCGCTGTAGACGCAATGCGTGCGCGGAGCACGGCCCGCGATCCAGTTCAGGTCGAGCGCACTCAAACGCTCTTTCAGCAAGGCAGGATGATCCCGGCCCTGTACGACATAAAGCACATTGCCTGCGACATCTTTGCCCGCCACGTACCAGGCATCGTGTTCGCCGCTCTCATACTGCCGCTCCCTGATGCCGCCTATGCCCAGTCCCTTGCGCTGGCCAATGGTGTGGTACATCAAGCCCTGGTGCTCGCCAAGAACGCGACCGTCATCAAGGGAACGAATCTCGCCCGGACTGGCCGGGAGATAGCGCATCAGAAATTCTCGGAACGGACGCTCGCCGATGAAACAAATCCCGGTGGAATCTTTCTTGCCCGCCACGGACAGCCCCGCCTCAGCGGCGATTTGGCGCACCTCGCGTTTGTAGAGCGTGCCAAGCGGAAAAATAGACTTCCGCAGTTGCGCCTGGGTAAGCCGGTAAAGAAAGTAGCTCTGATCTTTAGTGCCATCCTCGGCCTTGAGCAATTGGAACTCGCTGCGGCCATCGCTTTCCCAGGCGCGCACTTGGGCATAGTGGCCGGTGGCGATGCGATCCGCCCCCAGGTTCATGGCATGGTCGAGAAAACAGCGGAACTTTATCTCGGCATTGCACAGGATGTCCGGGTTGGGCGTGCGGCCCGCCTCGTATTCACGCAGGAAATCGGCGAAAACACGCTCCTTGTACTCGCGGCTGAAATTAACGGCTTCGAGATCGATGCCGATTGTGTCGCATACCGCAGCGGCATCGATTAAATCCTGCCGCGTCGAGCAGTATTCGCCATCGTCGTCGTCTTCCCAGTTTTTCATGAAAAGGCCGCTTACCGCATAACCCCGTCGCTTGAGAAGCAAGGCGGCAACGGCGGAATCGACGCCGCCGGAGATGCCGACTACGACTTTCATTCCGTCGCCGTCGCGTATCGCGGACATGTCGGGCCTCATCTATCGTAGTGGCGCAGGAGTTCCAGCCCATAGCGCCGTCCGGCCAGATAATCTTCCACGCATTGCAAAATCAGCGGGCTGCGATGGCGTGTCCGCGTGGCACGGAGTTCGTCGAGCGTCATCCAGACCGCGCGCAGGATGCCGTCGTCGAGTTTGCGGCCCACCTCAGCCTCGCCGGCCTGCCCGCCGAAAGCAAAACGCAGATAGGCAACATCTCCACTGGGGCGCGGCCATTGATAAATGCCTACAAGATATTCAGGGACGAACGGATGCGCGGTCTCTTCCAGCGTCTCGCGGCTTGCCGCGGCCAGCAGCGACTCGCCGGTTTCCAGGTGTCCGGCGGGCTGATTGAAGCGCAGGCCGTCGGCAGTTTCTTCTTCGACCAGCAAAAAGCGGCCATCGCGTTCGATTACCGCGGCTACGGTAACATTTGGTTTCCAGCGCTCGGTCATGGCTAATCAAATATGCGTCAAAGTGTGCATTCTAGCGGGCGTATGGAATGCCATCCACACGATGCAGCCATACATGGGCCTTTAGCGCTAGAATTTGCGCCTGTTTCGTCCCCCGCCGGGGGCGTTTTCGATTGATTTCAACCGGAGGAGAATCCGAAAAATGTCAATGGCTGATCGCGACGGCTTCATCTGGAAAGACGGCAAGCTGGTTCCATGGCGCGAAGCGACCACGCACGTGCTGACCCATTCCCTGCACTACGGCTTGGCGGTATTCGAGGGGGTGCGCGCTTACGACACCGCCGACGGCACCGCGATCTTCCGGCTGGTAGAGCATACCCTGCGCCTGCTCAACTCATGCCGCATTTATATGATGGACATTCCTTATTCCCAGAAAGTCCTTATGGAAGCGCAAAAAGAAGTCGTGCGCGCAAATAATCTCAAGGAATGTTATATCCGTCCCATCGTGTTCTATGGTTCGGAAAAAATGGGCGTCTCCACCGTGGGAGCCTCAGTGCATGTAGCAATCGCCGCCTGGCCCTGGGGCGCCTATCTCGGCGATGAAGCCATTGAGCACGGCATCCGCGTCAAGGTATCGTCATTTGCTCGTCATCACGTCAACGTCACCATGCCGCGCGCCAAGCTTGCGGGCGCCTATACCAATTCCATCCTTGCCAATCTCGAAGTCACCCGCGACGGCTACGATGAGGCGCTGCTGCTCGACACGCAGGGCTTCGTCGCCGAAGGCTCAGGCGAAAACCTTTTCATCGTCAAGGACGGCGTACTGATCGAACCGGAGATCGCCTCGGCGCTCACCGGCATCACCCGTGAATCGGTCATACAAATCGCCCGCGACATGGGCCTTGAAGTCCATTCGCACCGCCTGACCCGCGACGATATCTACCTCGCCGACGAGGCTTTCTTCACTGGCACCGCCGCCGAAATAACGCCGATCCGGGAACTCGACAACCGCCCCATAGGCGGCGGCCGCCGCGGCCCGATTACCGCGAAATTGCAGGCAAAGTTCTTCGACATCGTCAATGGCCGGGCACCCGAATATAAACACTGGCTAACCAAAGTCTGAGGGCTGGACATGACGGTTCCGGATAGCGAAACGCATCTCGAAGAAAGCCCGGTCAGTATTGCCGACTTGCCGCTCGTCTGTCCGCGCCCCGGCGAACCGCTGTGGGCGCGGCATCCGCGCGTTTTTCTCGACGT
>JAIRWW010000126.1 GCA_031268685.1 Azoarcus sp. | reverse complement strand
CGAGCCAGCCGCGTTCCATGCATTCTTCCAGCGTCTCCGCCAGGGTGGGGCACTTGCCGCGCAAGCCCGTGATATTACGCAAATCGAAATACAGCACCAGCGGCGCCGACGCATCCTGCACGCGCAGTACATGGCATTCCTTCACCAGACGCTGGCAGGCGATGGTTTTGCCCATGCCAGATTCTCCGAGCAGGGCGAACAGATGCGGCGGATGCGCCTGCCGCATCCAGTCCCTCAGGGCGCTCATGACGTCGATGCCTTTGATGTCCGTATTCCTGGCGTCCCGCGCTTCCTGATCGGTGCCAACGTACATCTCTTTGGGGTTCATGAGGCGGCCTGCCGCTTTCTTCAAAGAGTCTCCGAGCAGGGCGAACAGATGCGGCGGATGCGCCTGCCGCATCCAGTCCCTCAGGGCGCTCATAGCGTCGGTGCCTTTGATGTCCGTATTCCAGGCATCCCGCACTTCCTGATCGGTACCAACGTACATGCCTTTGGTGTCCATGAGGCGGCCTGCCGCTTCCTTCAAATCCTGCAGATCCGCATCTGGAATCCGCTCCGGCTCCGGATTGAAGGGGCCGCCGTCCTCATGCTCTGCTTGCCATGTACGCAAGGCTTCATGCACGACGAGGGCTGCGTTATTTGCAGCGCGTTTCTGGTCGCGTTCTTTGTGTGGATTGTCCTTGGCGCCATTGCCCCAATCGCAGATGCCTTTGACGATCAGCCAGGAGATATCTTTGTTTTCTATAGCGTAATACATGCCGACGCCTTCCATTTCGCCACCGACGACTACACCCGGCGAATGTTGTGCCAATTCATCGCGGACTTTCAGATTGTCGATCAGCTTATTGCCGGAGAGCAGGGTGCCAAAGTGCAAACCCGGCCATAAAAAGTCGTCGCGAATATGCTGCAAATGATGGAGCTTCTCAAGCAGCCGTTGACTGCAACGGTAGGATTCACCCCTGTGCTTGAACCCGCCTTCACTTTCCCGCCCCAATTCGTAGTCGTAGACCGACTTTGCCACCAGAACGTCACCGATACGCTGGCGTTTCTCGTCGAGACCAAAAGCGATGCCCACGGCAATGATGGCAATGAGCCTGCGTTTTAACGCTGTAAACGCTTCAATCAGATTTTGGCAAGTTTTATTCGCCCGATTGACGCCTTGTTCACTCGTGCAATGAACGATAAGCCGTCCATTAAGGATTGTCAGGGAATCACAGGGTGGATGTTCTATTAGGCGAGTTACGGGCCTTCCTTCCTGGCAAAACATCTTTCGCACCGCGGCGCTCTCATGCACGTTGAAGGTAATCAGCACAATGACAGGTTCGTTTCCCCGCACATCGCAAAGCTGCGCCGTTGGAGCCGCATCCGGCTTGGGTCCCATGCCTTCAAACCAGACGCGCCTGTCCGTCTCCTTATCAGAGGAAATTTTCATCTCAAACTTGAGTTCTTTATCTTTGGCCTTGCCGTTGATGTGTTGCACCAGGTTTTGAATCATATCGTTGGCATACTGAGAAGATGCTTCCGGGTATAGTTGTTCGAGCACTTTCGAGACCCGGACTCGCGCTGGCTCGGCGTCTTCCATCAAGCGAGTGATTTCGTTGATCTTGGGTTGGTAGGCGTTGGCCAGTTCGAGCTTATCCAAAGCCTTGCGGGCGAAGTAAGCGTTTAGCTCTTGCATTGCGGGCATGATGATTGCACTCCTGTCCGGGATATGTTCCGGGGCAGGCAGCCCCTCGGAAAACCGCAAGTTAACCGAAAACGTATCCTCTTTTCTCTTTTTGTCCTTTATAAGAACCAGAGAAAACAGGGGCAGCCGCAAGCAGCCTCTCAGCCGAAGATTTAGAGCAGCTTCGGTTAAAGTATTTACGCTATGCCCGGCAAGCTGCTTGGCGGGACGATCGCTATCGTCCCCTGCGGGGGCATGTGTAGATACAAGATACCTATGCTCGGAGAGGGAGGCCAACATGGTGTTCCCGAGAGATGCCCATCTCTTTCAAAAATGGTGGGGCGATTTTCAAAAATCGTGGGGCCATTTTCAAAAATGGCGGGACGATTTTCAAAAATGATGGGCATCACTTCACCGAGAGATACCCATCTCGTTAAACCTGTCGTAGAGGCAGGCCCCCGTGCCTGCCCTGCCTGCATTCCACCGTGCCTGCCCTGCCTGCATTCCACCGTTCGCCCTGAGCCTGTCGAAGGGCCTTTCCCATGGAATCACGGGCTTCGACAAGCTCAGCCCGAACGGGGGGGATGGAAATGGGGCGAATGGGATGGAGGGGCGGATGTGACGGATAGGACGGATGGAATGGATCGCCCTGTAGATGGATATGCAGTCACTGCCCGGCTGCTGCTTATCCATGCGGCGCGGCGCGAGCCGCCAGAAACTCCCGCAGATAGCGCCCGGTATGCGAGGCCGCAACCGCCATGACGGCCTCCGGCGGCCCTTCGGCTACTATGCTGCCGCCATTGTCGCCGCCTTCCGGCCCGAGGTCGATCAGCCAGTCTGCTTCGGCGATTACGTCCAGGTCGTGTTCGATTACCAGCACTGTGTGGCCCGTGCCGGTCAGGCGGTGCAGGACGCGGATCAGCTTTTCTACGTCGGCCATGTGCAGCCCGACGGTGGGTTCGTCGAGTATGTAGAGGGTGTGGCGGTCGGGCGGCAGCGGCTGGCCATTGCCGGTCTCGCCCGGACGCGGGCGCACTTTGGCAAGTTCGGTCACGAGTTTGATTCGCTGCGCTTCGCCGCCGGACAATGTCGGGCTGGGCTGGCCAAGCGTCAAATAGCCCAAGCCGACTTCCCGCAGTAGTTGCAGGGGATGGGCAATCGCCGGATGGGCGGCGAAAAACGCTGCCGCTTCGTCTACTTCCATTGCCAATACTTCGGCTACTGATTTGCCGCGCCAGCGCACCAGCAGGGTTTCAGGGTTGAAGCGCGCGCCGCCGCAGGTTTCGCAAACTGCTTTGACGTCCGGGAGAAAGCTCATTTCCACCGTGATCTGCCCCGCGCCTTCGCAGACCGGGCAGCGCCCCGCCCCTGTGTTGAAGGAAAACCGCGCCGCGTTCCAGCCATGGCTTCGCGCATCGAAGGTGTCGGCGAAAAGCTTGCGGATCGCATCCCAGAAGCCGACGTAGGTCGCCGGGCAGGATCGCGGCGTTTTGCCTATCGGGCTTTGGTCGACTTCCAGTACACGGCCGATTTTTTGCCAGCCTGTCAGCATCAGGCCAGCCGTGACGGTGCCGGGCGCGACGGTTTCGGGCATGGGCATGCCGCGCTTGCGCGCCCGCGCCGCGTCCTGGTCGCCCAGCAGGGCGCGCAGGCTGGCCTGGATGACGTCGCGCGCCAGCGTCGATTTACCCGAGCCGGAGACGCCGCTCACTACGCTCAGGCGGGCGAGCGGGATTCGTGGCGATATGTTTTTGAGGTTGTGCAGCTTCGCTTCTGTTATGTACAAGGCCGGATGCGCATCGTCTACTGCGCGGCGCGGCTGCATTGGATGCGGTAAAGGGGCGCGCAGGCAGGCGCCAGTGGCCGAGGCGGGCGCGGAGATGATGTCCGCGAGCGTGCCGGCGGCTACTATTTCGCCGCCGCGCGTGCCTGCGCCGGGGCCGAGGTCTATGAGGTGATCGGCGCGGCGGATGGTTTCTTCGTCGTGTTCGACTACGACTAGTGTATTGCCCCGGTCGCGCAAGGCTTCCAGGGTGTCGAGCAGCAGGTGGTTGTCGCGCGGATGCAGGCCGATGGTCGGTTCGTCGAGTACGTAGCAGACGCCGCGCAGGTTTGAGCCAAGTTGCGAGGCAAGCCGGATGCGTTGCGCTTCGCCTCCCGAGAGCGTGGGCGCGCCACGGTCTAGGGCGAGGTAGCCAAGTCCGACGTGCTGGAGAAAATCGAGACGGCCACGGATTTCGTCCATTAGATCGCGGGCGATGCCGGTTTCGCGTTCGTCGAGTTCGAGCGCGGCAAAAAACGCCGCCGCGCGCCCTATCGGTAATGCCGCCAGTTCGTGCAGCCCCAGTCCGCGAAATTTCACCGCGCGCGCAATCGGGTTGAGGCGCGCGCCGCCGCAGACCGGGCAGGCTTCGCCGTGGTGGATCAGCCCTTCGACTTTGCCCAGGTCGAGTTGATCGGGGTCTTCTATTTTGGGCGCTGTTTTCAGGCCGGTGCCGAAGCAGGCCGGACACCAGCCATGGCGGGTGTTGTAGGAGAAAAGTTTGGGGTCGGGTTCGGGAAAGCTGCTGCCGCAGGATGGGCAGGCGCGAATGGTGGAAAAAGTTGTCGGCTTCGCGCCCGCTTCGCCCATCGTCAAGACTTTCATCACGCCTTTGCCGTGTTCCAGCGCGGTGTGCGCGAAGCCGCGCAGCAGGTCTTCGTTTTTCGGGCGCACGACCGCCATGCCGGTAGGCAGTTCTATGTCATGTTCCCGGTAGCGGTCGAGGCGGGGCCATTTGGCGGTCGGCAGGTAGCCGCCGTCGACTCGCAGTTGCTCGTAGCCTTTGCTTTTCGCCCATTTGGCAAGTTCGTTGTACAGCCCTTTTCGCCCAGTCACCAGCGGCGCGAGTATTTCGATTGACATGCCGCGAAAGTCGCGCATCAACTGGGCGATGATGGCTTCAAAGCTTTGCGGCGTTACTGCCGTCTGGCAGTCCGGGCAGTACTGGACGCCAAGCTTGGTGTAGAGCAGGCGCAGGAATGGCTGGATTTCGGTGAGTGTGCCGACGGTGCTTTTGTAGCCGCCCCGGCTGGTGCGCTGCTCGATGGCCACCGTCGGCGGAATGCCGGTGAGGCTGTCCAGGTCGGGTCTGCGGGCGGGCTGCACGAATTGGCGGGCGTAGGCATTGAGCGATTCGAGATAACGGCGCTGGCCTTCGCCGAATACGATGTCGAAGGCGAGCGTCGATTTGCCGGAACCCGATAGGCCGGTGACGACGGTAAAGCGTTCGCGCGGAATTGTCGCGCTGATGTTTTTCAGGTTGTGTTCGCGGGCATGAAAGATTTCGATGTCGGATGCGGGCGCGGGCGCGGCGCGGTAAGCCGCGCGCGGTTCGGCGACGGTATGCTGTCCGTGTTTTTTGCGTTCGCGCGCGGCGGCGTGTTCGCGCAGGGCTGCGCCTGTGTGCGAGGCCGGGTGGGCGGCGAGGGTTTGCGGCGCGCCTTCGGCGATCAGTTCGCCGCCGCCGTCGCCGCCTTCGGGGCCGAGGTCGACTATCCAGTCGGCGGCGGCGATGAAGTCGATGTTATGTTCGATGACGATCAGGGAATGCCCGGCGGCAATCAGCCGCTCAAAGGCCCGCAGTAATACCGCGATATCCTCGAAATGCAGGCCGGTGGTCGGTTCGTCGAACAGGAAAAGCAGGCTGTTGGCATGTTTGCCGTTTTTATCCACTGCTTTGTCCACTGTTTTTCCACCGCGCGCCGACGCGCCTGCGCCCGCAAGGTGAGCGGCCAGCTTGAGCCGTTGCGCTTCGCCGCCGGAGAGCGTGGGCACGGGCTGCCCGAGGCGCAGGTAGTCGAGTCCGACTTCGGAGAGCGGCGCGAGGGCCGCCAGCACTTTGGGTTCGCCTGCAAAGAATTGCAGGGCCTCGCTCACCGTCATTTCCAGCACGTCGGCAACCGAGCGGCCCTGCCATTGCAATTCGAGTATTTTTGGACGGTAGCGGCGGCCTTCGCATTCCGGACAGCGCAGCCATACATCGGAGAGGAATTGCATTTCGACGTGCTCGAAGCCCGATCCGGAGCAGGCCGGACAGCGGCCATGCCCGGCGTTGAAGCTGAAAGTGCCGGGGGTGTAGCCGCGTTGCCGGGCTTCGGGCAGGGCGGCAAAAAGCTGGCGGATGGCGTCCCATGCGCCGACGTAGCTCACGGGGTTGGAACGCGAGCTTTTGCCGATCGGCGTCTGGTCTGCCATGACAACGCCGCCGAGCGATTCCAGGCCGTCGAGATGCCCGGCGTCATCGCCCGCCTGCCCGGCGGCTTCTCCGGCTTCTCCGAAATGGCGTGCCAGCGCCGGGTAAAGCACATCTTCAATCAGGGTCGATTTGCCGGAGCCGGAAACGCCGGTCAGGCAGGTGAGCCTTTGCAGGGGGAATGCCGCCGTGAGGTTGCGCAGGTTGTGGCGGCGCGCGCCGATTACGGTAAGTCTTGGGGTTTGTGCATCTACCGGGCGCGGCTGGCGCGCGTCGGCAATGCGTTTGTTGCCAGTCAGCCATGGTCCGGTGATCGAAGCCGGATTGAGGGTGATTTCAGCGGGCGTGCCGCACGCTACCAGTTCGCCGCCGCGCTCGCCCGCGCCGGGGCCGATTTCCAGTAGTTCGTCGGCGGCAAGCATGACTTGCGGGTCGTGTTCGACCACTACCAGTGTGTTTCCAGCATCGCGTAGCCGCGTCATTACGCCCAGGATGCGCCCGATGTCACGCGGATGAAGGCCAATCGACGGTTCGTCGAGTACGAAAAGCGTGTTGACCAGCGAAGTTCCGAGCGCGGTTGTGAGGTTGATCCGCTGTACTTCGCCTCCGGATAGCGTGCGCGACTGGCGATCCAGCGTCAGATAGCCGAGGCCGACTCCGTTGAGGTAATTGAGGCGGGCGCGGGTTTCGCCGAGCAGCAGCGCTCCGGCTTCATCGGCAAGGCCGGGCAGTTCCAGCCCGGCGAACAGTTCGCGCACCCGCGCCACTGGCAGCGCCATGAGTTCGTGTATCGCCAGTCCTTTGTCGTCTTCCGGCGACATCGGCAGACGCCACAGCAAGGCGTCCGGCTTGAGCCGCGCGCCGTGGCAGGCCGGGCATTCGGTATAGCTGCGGTAACGGGACAGCAAGACCCGTATGTGCATTTTGTAAGCTTTGCTCTCCAGCCAGTCGAAAAAGTGGCGCACGCCATACCAGTAGCGGGGCCACGACGAGCGCCAGTCTTTCCAGTTTTCGTCACCGTCGAGCACCCAGCGGCGATGTTCGGGCGGCAGGTCGCGGAATGGCACATCGATCGCGACGCCATGCCTGGATGCCATGCTCAGGAGTTCGTCCTGGCATTCGCTGAAGCTCTGGGTCTGCCATGGACGGATAGCGCCTCCGGCAAGCGTCTTGGACTCGTCTGGTACCACCAGGGCGAAATCCACCCCGATCACCCGCCCGAAACCACGGCAGGTTTCGCAAGCGCCAACGGCGGAATTGAACGAGAACAGCGCCGGAGAGGGATCGCTGTAGCTGATGTCGCAGGCGGCGCAGTGCAGGCCGGTGGAATAAGGCCATGCCAGCTCGCCTGCCTTGTCCTTGTCGTCGGCAAACACGGTCAGGCGGCCATGGCCGTGTTGCAGGGCGGCTTCCAGCGCCTCGGCGAGACGGCCCGGATCGGCGCTTCCCAGGCGGAAGCGATCTTGTTCCACCTGGAGCACGCCGCCGCCGCTTTCCTGCTGCGAATGTTTCAATCCACGCCCATAACCGGGCGACAAGACACGGGAGGAGTTACGCCCCTCCCGTGCCCGATTCTCCCCCTGAAGGGGGAGGTTTCCAACCGGAGTCAGTTTTTGATGAACGCGGGTATAGCCCTGCGCGGCAAGAAACTCCGCGACTTCTTCGCTGCTGAAATTCGCAGGCACAGTGAGAGGAAAGCACACTGTCAGGCGTGGATCGCCTGCGGCCTGCGCGCGCCGGGCGAGATCTTCGGCGATGCTTGCCGGGGTGTCGCGCCGTACCGGCTGTCCGCAGCAACGGCAATGCAGGCGGGCGGCGCGGGCATAGAGCAGCTTGAAATGGTCGGCCAGCTCGGTCATGGTGCCCACGGTCGAACGCGATGTACGCACGGGGTTGAGCTGGTCTATGGCGATGGCCGGCGGTACGCCTTCGATACGGTCGACGCGGGGCTTGTCCATGCGTTCGAGAAACTGGCGCGCATAGGGCGAAAAAGTTTCTACGTAGCGGCGTTGGCCTTCGGCATAGAGGGTGTCGAAGACGAGCGAGGATTTGCCGGAACCGGAAACTCCTGTCACTACCAATAAACGGTTCAGGGGTAAATCCAGCGATAGCTTGCGCAGATTGTTCTGCCGCGCGCCACGGATACGGATGACACCGCGAGTCTCTGACATGGGGCGGAAGCAAAAAACCGGTAATGGTCGTACATCATTACACGAAACCGTGAAAAACGCGGCAGACCGTGAAAAATCGTGGCCGGATGCATCTTTCCGATACCGTACTATTCATGAACATTGCTTACCCAATAAAGGAAGCTATGCATAGTTCCGTTCGCCTTGGGTCTGTGTCGAAGGATTTTACCCGCGAAATCTGTGGTTTCGACAAGCTCAGTTCCAACGAACAGGAATTGTTTGGGGCTTCCGTAAATAAGCGCCAATTATTTTTGTAGAGAATATGAGTTCATGTTTCAGCCGGCTTTTCCGGCACTTCGCTTCCGATCTACAAATCTCGCCAGCTCAGGTCTGGCAATTACTTGTTCCTTTCAACCGCAGCCTGTATGCCCGCCGCTATGCTGCCGCGCTTATCATTGCCCGCATTCAGCTGATATCTTTTATTTTCGCCGTCATCGTGCCTTTATGGTCGATTGTCGACTTGATGACTTTTGAAGCGCCGCTCTCGTGGCAATTGACTCTATTGCGCTTGGCCTCTGGCCTGATGCTTCTCATCCTGGGCTGGCCGCGCCGTCTCTCGGAAGCCCGCCCTTATACACACGCCATGATCATGCTGCTGGCGTTGATGCTGCTGCCGTCTGTTTTCTACGTGGCTTCGATGATCTTGCTGAATTCCAGCAGCACCGTAGGCATTCAGGCGGTAATGACGCAGTTTTATATTTTCATACCCATCGTCGTGCTCGCCGGTCTGGCGATTTTTCCCCTGAGCGCGACCGAAATCATCCTGCTGTCGCTGCCGGCATTCATTACCGCCATCGGCGGTTTTTTTATTGATGATATACGTATAACGTTTGAAGAACACTTCATCGTTATATGGTGCATGGCGATGATGATATGCGTGTCCATTTTTTCCGGTATAAGCCAGCTGCACTACATGGAAGCGATGCTTCACCGGGCGATGACCGATCCATTGACCGGCACGGCTTCGCGCCGTTCAGGCATGGAAACGCTCAGGTTGTTGTTCCATTTGTCCGCGGCTTCTGGAAAACCCTTGTCGGTGGCTTTTTTCGACATCGACCATTTCAAGCATATCAACGACGCTTTCGGCCACGATACCGGCGATCATGTTCTGCAACAGATCACTGAACGCCTGCGCAGCCTGCTTCGCCACAGCGATACCCTGGTGCGCTGGGGCGGCGAGGAATTCCTGGCCATCCTCCCAGACATCCCCGCCCATCAACTGACGGTTCTCGTCGAACGCCTGACTGCGACCGGCTTGGGCACAAGCCCCGACGGCGCGCCATTGACCGCTTCGGTGGGCATTGCAGAAACCATGGCCGATAGAACCGAAAGCTGGCGCGCATTGGTAGAACTGGCCGACAAGCGCATGTACGAAGCCAAGCGCCAAGGCCGCGCCCGAGCATTGCTGCCGGGCAACATCGTAGTAAACCTCAATCCGGCAGCCAAGGTTTTGTGAACATCTGGGCAAACCCACCCGTTCGCCTTCGACAGACTCAGGCGGATGAGATTGCCGGAACTTCTGCTGCGAAGGCTTATTTCACGCGGTTGCGGTATTCGTCGGTGCGAGTATCGATTTCGATTTTGTCGCCGATCTCGACAAATGCCGGTACCTGCAATTCAAAACCGGTAGTGATCCGCGCCGGTTTCATGACCTTGCCGGAGGTATCGCCCTTGACTGCCGGTTCGGTATAGGTGACTTCACGCACCACGCTGTTGGGCAGTTCCACCGAAATTGCCTTGCCGTTGTAGAACACGACTTCGCAGGCAAGGCCGTCTTCAAGGTACTTGAGCGCGTCAGTCATGTTTTCGGATTCGACCTCGTACTGGTTGTACTCGGCATCCATGAACACATACATCGGGTCGGCAAAATACGAATAGGAAACTTCCTTGCGGTCGAGGACGACTATCTCGAACTTGTCATCGGCTTTGTACACCGATTCGGTGGGCGTGCCTGTGAGCAGGTTCTTGAGTTTCATCTTCACCACGGCGGCATTGCGACCGGATTTGTTGTACTCCGCTTTCTGCACCACCAGCGGGTCATTGCCGACCATGATTACATTGCCGGAACGCAGTTCTTGTGCGATTTTCATGCTGTATAGCTCCGGGGCGCAGGCCGCCCCCGTTTGTAGAAAAATAAAGAGGCGGGATTTTATCCAGTTTCCCCGGCTATGTGTCGGCAGAAACGCCACAACGCAGCCGAGAGATCCGGGCGCTTACATAGATTTGTGCACCAGTTCCCGGCGTGAGACTCCAGTTCCGGCAAGGCATGTACAAAAGCCGGCCAGGCGGCGGACGGATCGCCACGGCCATTCCAGGCCCGCCAGAAGCCAGCAAGCGCCCCGGCGGCGGCCAGCCCGAGTCCGGCGCTGTACAGCTTGAGAAACGCATCGAGCTTGACGTGATGAGCGCCGTCTTCCTGCGGGTATATGTGCCACACCAGTGGCCGCGCCGCCCACTGCGCGCGCACGAATGAATCCTCGCCCCGAACCAGGTTGAGATCGCAGCGCCAGAGCAATTCGTCGTAGCCGTCCTGATTCGTGAACGGCAGCGCCGCCACCCGCAGGGCGTCGCGCTCCAACTGGTCTCCGGCCCTCAGCTTCACCCCAAGCGCCGCGCCTACGGCGTCCAGCGCCCGGCCCTCGGGCGTCAGCAGCAGCAAAGGGCGCTCACTCGTCCGCCAGCGCTGCAACAGCGCCGAAAGCATAGGCTGTTCATAGCTGAACAAAGACACAAGTAAAGCATCCTCGCGCGGCGGCCTTAGGCCACGCTCGCGCAACCACTCAGCGCGCGCGCGGCCCTGCTCGCGGTTCCGCCGGGCAAGCAAGCCAGGCTCACGTATCAGGCCGCCAGTTCCTTCGGTAAAACCAGGGAAAAAGAAATACTTTGCGAATGGCGCTTCCGGCTGCGGCGAAGCCAGCCCATGGCAAGTCCGCACCCAATCCTCGGCGGACAAGTATTCAAGGTTTATCCAGACCGGCGGCGGCTTGCGCGCCGCCATCGCGCGTACATGCGCGGCTGGCAGTTCGCAGGCGAATGCTTCGATAACCACATCGGCAACTTCCGCCTCGGGAAAGGGCGTCTTCCAATGCCTGAGTTCGACTCCCGCCGTCCTGCTTCCGTCCCGAACCGCTTCGGGGCACAGTCTGGCGAGCGTCGGCCAGTCGTCCACCCAGACTCTTGCCTCTACGCCATATCTGGCCGCCAGCGTGCGCGCCAGACGCCAGCAGACGCCTGCATCCCCATAGTTATCCACAACCCGGCAGAAGATTTCCCATTTCGGCAAGAGCTTGGCGGCGCTGGCATGCATTGCTTGAACAAGTTGGTGGATGAAGCTGAAAACATTGTGAACAACAGGCAAATTCCCGCAAGAGGAAAAAAGAACCTACATTCTCTCAACAGGCATTGTTAGCGTTTATCCACCTGTTCATTCATGTGTAGAAGCGCTTGCACGATACGCGATGCCAGACTTATCCACAGGTTTGGCCCTGATGTTTACTTCTTTATCTTTTAAATTAAAAGAAAAATAAAACAAGAAGCAGCCTTCGGCTCGGGGCAGGTTTTCAGCCTTGCTTGTGCTTGCCGAAACAGGCTGCCAGCGTAGAATCCCGCGTTCTTTCCTGTTTTCACAGATTGTCCGATGCTCCACCCCACTACTTTCGACGTCATAGTCATCGGCGGCGGCCATGCCGGAACCGAGGCCGCACTGGCCGCGGCTCGCACTGGCTGTCGCACGCTGCTCCTGACACATAATCTTGAGACGCTGGGTACGATGAGTTGCAATCCGTCAATTGGCGGCATCGGCAAGGGGCATCTGGTCAAGGAGATCGACGCGCTTGGCGGCGCGATGGCGGCAGCGACGGACGAGGCGGGTATTCAGTTCCGCATCCTCAATGCTTCCAAGGGGCCAGCAGTGCGGGCAAGCAGGGCACAGGCCGACCGCGGACTTTATCGAAGCGCCATCCGGCGGCGGCTGGAGAATCAGCCCGGCCTATGGCTTTTCCAGCAAGCAGTCGATGATCTCATCGTGGAAAACGGGCGCGCGGCAGGCGTTGTCACCCAGATCGGGCTACGGTTTTCAGCGCGGACAGTAGTGCTGGCTGCCGGAACATTTCTCAACGGCCTGATCCATGTCGGGCTGGCGCATTACCCGGCTGGCCGCGCGGGCGACCCGCCCGCGGTCATGCTTGGCGAGCGTCTGAAGGCGCTTGGATTGCCGCAGGGCCGCCTTAAGACCGGCACGCCGCCACGTCTCGATGCGCGCAGCATCGATTTCTCAAAAATGACAGTGCAGTCCGGCGATACGCCGCTACCCGTGTTCAGCTTTCTGGGGCGGCCCGAACAGCACCCGGCACAACTTCCCTGCTGGGTCACGCAGACCAATCCCCGCACTCACGACATCATCCGCGCCGGTCTTGACCGTTCACCGATGTACACCGGCGTGATTGAAGGCGTGGGGCCGCGTTATTGCCCTTCCATCGAAGACAAAATCCACCGCTTCGCCGACCGCGGCAGCCATCACGTTTTTCTTGAACCGGAAGGACTCGCGACGCAGGAAATTTATCCTAACGGGATTTCCACATCCTTACCATACGATGTGCAGCTCGATCTCGTCCGTTCCATCGCGGGACTGGAGAATGCGCACATTTTGCGGCCCGGCTATGCCATCGAATACGATTACTTCGATCCATGCCATCTGCGCTCATCGCTGGAGACGCGCGACATCGGCGGACTTTT
This sequence comes from Azoarcus sp., assembly GCA_031268685.1. GTDB lineage: Bacteria > Pseudomonadota > Gammaproteobacteria > Burkholderiales > Rhodocyclaceae > WRNU01. Next base: position 1,628 of record JAIRWW010000126.1, on the reverse strand, counting down.
TTTTGCTGGACAGATCAACGGCACCACCGGCTACGAGGAGGCCGCGGCGCAGGGGTTGCTCGCGGGCCTCAATGCCGCGCGGCAAGCGCAGGGCCGCGAACCATGGTGTCCGCGCCGTGACGAAGCCTATCTTGGCGTGATGGTCGACGATCTCATTACGCGCGGCGTCTCCGAACCCTACCGGATGTTCACCTCGCGCGCCGAATACCGCCTGCAACTACGCGAAGACAATGCCGATCTGCGGCTCACTGAAGCCGGGCGCGAACTCGGTCTGGTCGACGATGCGCGCTGGGCGGCCTTCTGCACCAAGCGCGAAGCCATAGAACGCGGTACGGCCAAGCTGAAAGCAAGCTGGGCGCGGCCCGAGGCCATACCCCTCGCCGAACAAGAACGCGCGCTGGGCAAGCCGCTGGAGCGCGAGACGCGCTATTTCGATCTACTGCGCCGTCCGGACGTGAGTTGGGAATCACTGCTGTTGCTGCCCGGCGCGCCCAGTATCGGCACGGACGATGAATGCGTTATCGAACAAATCGGTATTGCCGCCAAATATCAGGGCTATATCGACCGCCAGCGAGACGAAATCGCCCGTCAATCGCACGCGGGTGAATGGCGGCTGCCAGAAGACATCGACTATGCCGACGTGCGCGGCCTTTCCAGCGAAGTCCGGCAAAGGCTGGATGCGGCCCGCCCCGAAACCATCGCCCAGGCGAGCCGCGTGCAAGGCGTGACGCCCGCAGCCATCTCGCTTTTGCTGGTATGGCTCAAGCGCCGCATGGCGACGGCGCATCCATGAGCGGCGCGCTTGCTTCCCACAGGCAGGAATTGGCGGACGGCCTGGCCGCGCTCGGCTTGGCCGCTACACCGGAGCTGCTCACGCAGCTGCTGGCCTTTGGCGAATTGCTATTGAAATGGAACAAAGTCTACAACCTCACCGCAATTCGCGAACCTGCCGAAGTCATCACGCATCACTTGCTCGATGCATTCTCCGCATTACCCTGGCTTGACCGCCCGCGCACACTGTTTGATATCGGTTCGGGCGCGGGCCTGCCGGGCATCGTGTTCGCGCTCGTATGTCAGGATATGACCGTATATTCAGTCGAAGCCGTTGGCAAAAAAGCGGACTTCCAGCGGCAAGCGAAAATCGAATTGAAGCTGGACAATTTAACCGTAATCCAGCGCCGGGCCGAAGCGATCCGCCCGCCGGAACTCCCAGGCGGCGGCGCGCAAGCCGTCATCTCGCGCGCTTTTTCCAGCCTTGCCGGTTTTGTACAAATGGCTGGGCATCTGGCCCGCGAGGATGGAGCGCTGTACGCGATGAAAGGGGGGTATCCGGAAGCCGAAATCGCCGCCCTTCCCGCCGGATGGCGCATCGAAGATGTGCGTCCGCTCGTCGTGCCCGGTCTGGCCGCCAAGCGGCATCTGCTGCGCATTCGGCGGGAGTGAGGCCATTCCGGCTTCGTCCCGCCCGTGTTTTACTTGGCGGAAAATTCATCGAACGCCGCCATCGCCTCGCTTGCCCACATCACTGAAGGCCCGCCGCCCATCTGAATAGCGACGCCAAGCGTTTCCGCCACCTCAGCGCGGGTAGCGCCCAACTTCGACAGCGCCCGCGCATGAAAAGCCACGCA
>JAIRWW010000123.1 GCA_031268685.1 Azoarcus sp. | reverse complement strand
GGCGGATCGGGATCGACGGCAAGACGGTGACCATTACCGGCATCGCCAAGGGCGCGGGCATGATTCACCCCGGCATGGCGACCATGCTCGGCTTCATCGCCTGTGACGCGGCGCTTAGCCAGCCGCTGCTCGAAGCGATTACCCGCGAAGCGGCGGACGCATCGTTCAACAGCATTACCGTCGATGGCGACACGTCGACCAACGATTCCTTCATCGTCATCGCCAGCGGCCAAGCTGGCAACGCCGAAATCACCGCCGCCGACAGTGCCGGATACCGTGCGCTCGCCGATGCCATTGCCGAAGTCGCTACATGGCTGGCGCAGGCCATCGTCCGCGATGGCGAGGGCGCGACCAAGTTCATGAGCATCGTGGTCGAAGGCGGCGCGAGCCGCGAGGAATGCCGCCGCGTCGCCTATGCCGTGGCGCATTCGCCGCTCGTCAAGACGGCCTTCTTTGCCTCAGATCCCAACCTGGGCCGCATTCTGGCCGCCATCGGCTACGCCGGTATTGCCGATCTCGATGTCAACCGCCTGCGTGTCTGGCTTGGCAATCCGGAGGAAGAAACGCTGGTCGCCGAACACGGCGGACGGGCGGCAAGCTATGGCGAGGAGGTCGGCGCCAGGATCATGAAAAACGCCGAACTCACCGTGCGCGTCGACCTTGCGCGCGGGCCAGCGGCTGCCACGGTATGGACCTGCGATTTTTCCTACGATTACGTGAAGATCAACGCCGACTATCGGTCGTGACGCCGCTTGCCGTTTTTTCCCTCTTGCCAGCCTGGCAATAAAACCGGATGCCCTGCGGCATCGCGTATCGCGTTCAGCCGTGTACCGCGTACAGCATGGCGTCCTTGCCCGCGCGGGTTTCTTCCAGCAGGCTATTGAATTGCGCTTTGTCGATGCCGGGGATGCCGCTTTCCGCTTCCGGGCTGGAATCGTTTTTGCGCGAACAATTGAAAGGGTTGCTTTCTTTGGTAGCCATGGTGGCGATTCGCACGAGATCGTGCAGTTCCTTCGGGGGCCAGTCGCCGCTGTAGGGGCTGTCGCTGTCGAGCGCATCGACGATGTCGTCGGGCAACTCGAACGCTTCCAGCACTGAGCGGGTGACCGGCGTGTTCCACACCGAGACGAATTCGGTGAAACGCTCGAAATCTCCTTCCAGCGCCGGATAGTCGGCAACTCGCGCCAGCAGGAAAAACTGACCGATATCGACCATCATGCCGGTAAGCATCGCGGTGTCGGGATTGGCTGTGCGCAGGCAGTGGGCGAAGGCGTAGGCCCAGGAGGAAATGTCCGCCGAATGTCGCCAAAGCTGCGCGGCGATTTTGCGCAGATGGGGGCTGCGGTGATCTTGTATGAGTTGTTCCGCAGCCACTGCGAAGGCGAGGCAGCGCAACGCCGACAGACCTATGCGCCTGACCGCGTTGTTGACGCTGGTGATGTGTGCGCCATAAGGGTTGAGCAACATCGCGTTGGCCATGCGGATGACCTTTGCGCTCAATACCGGCTCGGTGCGCACGACGGTAACTATGTCTTCTATGGAAGAGTCGGGGTCGTCGGCAAGCTGTTTTATGCGGAGCGAAATATCCATTGAGGTGGGGAAGTTCAAGTGCCCGGTATCGAGCTCCGTTTCGATCCGTGCGGCAAAAGCCCGTGTTTGCACCTCGAAGTCCTGCATGGCCTGCTCCGTCTTTTCAGGGTGGAAATAATGTCAATGTCCACTTGTCCGGATCGGCCATTGCAGGCAGAACCGGGCGCCGACTGGCATGCGCCCGGTTATTTGCAGGCATGCCGGCGTTATGCCGTGCCGCCGAAGCGGTTGATCTTGCCGATCAGCCCGCCAATGGTTTCTTGTATGTCCGCGGGCAGCAGCACGACCTTTGCATTTTCCGATGCTGCAAGCTTTTGAACTGAGGAAATGTACTTCTCCCCAAGCAAATAAAGCATGGGGGCGGATTCCGTGCCGATTGCGGAAGTGACGCGGCGTATAGACTCGGCGGAGGCTTCGGCCAGTGTGACCTGGGCGCTGGCGTCGCGGCGCGCGGATTCGAGCCGGGCTTCGGCTTCGAGAATGGCGGACTGCTTTTGGCCTTCGGCGCGTGTGACCGTGGCCTTGCGCTCACGTTCGGCGGCGGCCTGCATTTCCATGGCGCGCTGCATCGAAGGTGAGGGCTTGATGTCCTGGATTTCCACCGACTTCACGGTCAAACCCCAGTCGATGGCTTCATCGGCGATGCTCTCGCGCAAGCGCGCCTTGATTTTGTCGCGCGAGGAGAGTGCCTCATCGAGTTCCATTTCGCCAACGATGGAACGCAGGGTTGTCATGATGAGGTTGCGGATCGCTTCCGAGAAGTCGGTTACGCCATAGACCGCCTTCACCGGGTCGGTGACTTTGATGAACGCGATGGCATTGGTGAGGATAACGGCATTGTCGCGCGTGATGACTTCCTGCTCCTGCACATCGAGGATGATGTCTTTGGTGATGAGCTTGTAGGCTACCCTGTCCAGATAAGGAATCAGGAAGTTGAGGCCGGGCCGCAGCGTGCATTGGTATTTGCCGAGACGCTCGACGATCCATTCTTCCCCTTGGGGAACGATGCGGACGCCCTTGGCTATCGTGACGACGACCAGGATGAGGATAGCGGTGGTGACGTAAAAGCCGATGTTGCTCATGGGTAATTCTCCGTAATGAAAGATGGCAGCGAGAAAAACGAAAGCGATGAGACAGGCCCGTGCAAGGGGATGGCGGCGCGAAAACATCCGGATGCGCAAAAAGAGGTAAATGGCGAAGTAAATGGCATGCTTCGTAACACTGGAAATGAATACTACGATTCCTATGCCGGGAAGCAGGCCGAGCAGCAGGCGCAGGAAGGTTTTCAAGCCCTGTCGACTTTGACGAAACTGCCTTCGACGGAAACGACCTTCACCCTGACGCCCATCTCGATTTCGGCATCGGCGGCGCATGGCCATTCTTCCGCGCCCAGGATGGGCCGCTGGAAGCGCACCTTGCCGCGCGTAAATGGCGCTACTGGGTGAACCAGCAAGCCAATCTCGCCGAT
>JAIRWW010000211.1 GCA_031268685.1 Azoarcus sp. | reverse complement strand
GCAGGCACAATCGCGGGCAAAGTCTTGGCGTATTCGTTCGCTTTTTTCACAAAAGCCAGACTTTTATCCCCCATCTTGACGAGCTTCTGGCGCTCCTTCGGGGTCAGCGTATGCGTGTGAGGCAAAAGCAAGTCTTCGACTTCGCCAATTTTCGCGCTGATTTGCGCGAGTACGTCATCGGGGAGACTGGTGTTATGCCGGTTGGTTTTCATGGAACAAACTCCTTTATAAAAAAACAAAAAGAACTGCGCTTTATGCCCGCCGACCGCGCGGCGCATCGTATGCCGCGAGTTGGCTGGGGCTATTCCCTTTTTATTTCGCTTGCCGCGATGCCACTCTGGGAACTGAATTTCGGTGGATTTTGTGCAAGTAGGCACATATGAATTCCGTTCGCCCTGAGCTTGTCGAAGGGCTTTGCCCATGGAATCGCGGGCTTTGACAAGCTCAGTCCGAACGGGCGGGGGCTGTTTAGCTGTTCGCCAGGGCTAAGCTTGCTTGAAAAAGTTGTTTGCATATTCTGCATTCTGTCAAGAAATTCTGTTGGAACTATCGGGATAAATGCTCACAGCGGGGTATGGTAATGCAACAACAAGTAAATACGACCAAAACATTGAAATATGTTGTTAGATTGCAACATTCGGCATAATGCGCCGGTTTAAGGGTATTGCCTGTGGAATCAGGGCTTCGACAGGCTCAGCCCGAACGGGTGGGAGCTGTTTGGAACTCCGTTTGGGCTGGCCGTAATCCCGTTGAAATACACCCCCATGGAAGCCCATTTTATTCATAAGAAAATCGTCTCGCCTGGAATAAACAATTTCCATACAAGGCGATAAACATCCCACTAATTTCTATTTCAGCTACGGAGATAAAGATTTCATCATTCGTGCCTCATTCAATTTACGCCTCGCTGGCTGAAAACCATGACGCATGCTCTGCACGCCCTTGCTGCCCGCCCCGGCAGCGCATCTCCATTGCGCTATCTCGACATCGACACCCGCGATCCCGCCGAATACCTTGCGGCGCTCGACGCCCTGCGCTGGGCGAAACTGCAAAAACAGATTCGCTACGTCTGGCGCAACGAAGACTACTACCGCCGGCGTTTCATCGAGGCCGGCGTCACTTCCCCCAACGACATCCGTTCGCTCGCCGATTTCCGGCAGCTGCCCGCCTTTATCGACAAAGCGCGCCACCGCGACTCGCAGGACGAATCGCTCAGGCGTTACGGCCATCCCCTCGGCCTGCACCTCACAACCGCGCCTGAAAACGCCATCCACCTTGCCGCCACCTCCGGCACCACCGGCACGCCGACTTTCTACGTCTTCAGCCGCAAGGATCTGGAGATCACCTACAAAGTACTGGGCCGCATGTTCGCCGTCATGGGACTGCGCCCCGGCGACACGACCTTCCACGCCTTCGGCCTGTCGCTGTGGCTGGCGGGCATTACCTACACGCAAGCGCTGGAAGCCTACGGCGCGAGACCTGTGGCAGTTGGCGCGGAAGGCGGCGTGCCCAAAATCCTGCGTTACATCGAACTTACCCGCCCGCGCTTTCTTTTCGCCACGCCGTCGATGGTCAACCAACTCATCGAACGCGCCCCGAACGAAATCGGCAAACCGATCGGCGCGCTCGGCATCGACGGCGTTTTTTGCAGCGGCGAACCCGGCGCGAGCCAGCCAGCTTTCCGCCAGCGCGTGCGCGAACACTTCGGCGCGCGAGTGTTCGACGCCACCGGCGGGGCATGGCACAACGGCACCATCACCTGCGACTCCGCCGACGCCCATGGCATGCACTACATGGCCGAAGACCACTGCTTCCGCTACGACCTCGTTGACCCGGAAACCCGGCAGCCGCTGGAAATCCGGGATGGCGCGGTGGGCGAGGGCATACACACAGCCCTTGAATACGAAGCCTCGCCCGCCTTCCGCAACGCCACCGGCGACATCCTGCGCCTGCACGTCGGAGAGTGCCCTGGCTGCGGCCATTTCGGCGTGCGCATGGAAATCATCGGCCGCGCTGACGACATGCTCGCCATCAAAGGCGTCAAGGTCTATCCCGCCGCCATCCAGAAAGTCGTACACGGCTTTATGCCCAGACTCTCGGGCGAACTGCGCATCCGCCTCGACGCCCCGCCGCCGCGAGTGGAACCGCCCCTGAAACTCATCGTCGAAGCGGGCGAAAACACAGCGGAATCGGAATGGGCGGAACTCGGCAAAGCGCTGGCGCAACGCATCCGCGAATTGTTGAGCTTTCGCCCCAAGGTTAGCGTCCTGCCCTTCGGCAGCCTGCCGAGGAGCGGCGCAAAAACCAAGCTGATCGAGATCGCGCCCCCGGCATGAGCGCCTCCGCACCGGTGCTTTATATGGCCCGTACCCGCGCATGGTATCTGGCGCTCGGCTACGAGACGCCCTACGTCTGGGCGCGCCACGACGACGCCCCCTTCGCGCCGCTCGCCAGACCGCTGCCGGAGACGCGCGTCACCATTGTCACCACAGCCGCGCCATTCCAGCCGGGCAAGGGAGACCAAGGGCCGGGCGCTCCATACAACGCGCAAGCGAAGTTCTACCGCCTCTATTCCGGCGACACCGCGCGGGATCACGACCTGCGCATCGCCCACCTCGCCATCGACCGCCAACACACGAGCATGGAAGACAGCGGCGCGTGGTTTCCTCTGCCGCAGCTGCGGCGTCTCGCGCGGGAAGGACGCCTGCGCCTCGCGCCGCGCTTCTACGGCTTCCCCACCAACCGCAGCCAGCGCCACACGCTTGAGACCGACGCCCCGGCGCTGCTCGCGCGATGCCGGGCAGACGGCGTGGAAGCGGCGATCCTCGTGGCCAACTGCCCGGTCTGCCACCAGAGCCTCGCGCTCGCGGCGCGCTATCTCGAAGCGAACGGTATAAGCACCGTGCTCATGGGCTGCGCCCGCGACGTGGTCGAACATTGCGGCGCGCCGCGCTTTCTCTTTTCCGATTTCCCCCTTGGCAACGCCGCCGGGCGTCCGCAAGACCCCGCCTCGCAGGAAGCGACGCTCGCCCTTGCCCTGCGCTTGCTCGTAGAAGCGAAAACGCCGCGCAGCATCTGGCAGTCGCCGCAAACCTGGGCCGCTTCCGACGAGTGGAAACGCGACTACGCCAACCCCGAACGCTATACCGCCGAAGAACTCGCGCGCCTGCGCGACGAAGCCGAAGCCGCGCGTA
>JAIRWW010000031.1 GCA_031268685.1 Azoarcus sp. | reverse complement strand
CGTATCGCCTGTTCATCACCGTGCGCGATGCCAGCGGCAAAGCGGCCACGGCCAACCTGCCTTTTCTCGTGCGCCGAAGCGGGAAACGATAATCTGGCGAGTGGTATTGCCATGAAAATAGCATTCATTGATGCCAGGGCGGTAAGCGAAGCGCTTCAGATGCCAGTGTCCGGTAGCTTGCTTCAATAGCAGTGTGGCGGTCTTTCTGCCGAACAGCACGAAGGTTTCGCCGCTTAGCAGATATGCTTTTCGCCTTGAATTTGTCCAGGATCCATGGGTGACTATTTGTCCATACCGGCATCATGAACACGGGCTTGTTGCCCGGGTGCTTGTGGCGTTGAATCTTCGCGGAAATAGAACTCTGCGAGATCAGCAGTCCATCTATCGATTTCGAAAAGGATTTCTTTTCTTTTGGCAGCCGGAAAGCCTTTTACGATAAGCTTACGTTCACGTGGGTCCTCTGCAAGAGAAAAAGCAAGAAGTTGTTTTTTTGCTGGATATAAAATCCATTTGATCCCATCATCTTGGATGAACGTCTTGCAGTTTCCAATTCCCCAGCAGCTTGTAATGATGTTGTTATGTCCCTTGGGCGAGTCCAAGGATTTTCCTGGAAATTCCCCACTGTAAGTCATGCTGATTTTGTCCATGACTGTTGGGAAAATATCAATATGCTGTCGCAAGGAATGATCTACTTTTTTCTCTTGAGAACGTCCGTCAAAAAGGATAAGTGGAATGCGAATACCTTCTTCAAAAGGAACTGCATCATGTTGATAAACAGAGTGTTCACCAAAGGCTTCACCATGATCGCCGACAAATAAAATCAATGTGTTCTCTAAATCTCCATTGGATCGAAGAAAGTCTATTACTTTTCCCAACAAGACATCTGAATAACTCAAGTTATTCAGATAAGCGCTTTTTGCAGTCAGTAATGACGGAGGGACTGGCTTGCCGAGTTCTTGGTATGGGTGATGCGTCATGGATGTCAAGAATAACGAAAAACGTTTTTTTTGCTGTTTTTTTGCTTCGGACCACCAGTCTGTAAATGGCTTGAACATTATCATTTCATCAGAACCGAAATAGCCTGATAATTGAAATCCTTTATTAATCGCTTCTTTAGGTAGGTGAACATCGAAGCCAATGTTATTGACCAGCGTAGTCCTGTTTTCAAAATAAGTCGTTGCAGAAGAAATATACAGTGACTGATATCCATGCTGACCCAAAACTTTCGGCAAGCACTCTACGGGAATTCCATCGGGGCGTGTTTCAACCAGAGAAGTATGGGGAAAGGGAAATATGCCGCAGAGTATTCCCACAAGGGCTTTCGATGTATGCGAAGTCGTTGTATAGGCTCTGTCGTAAATAGTTCCATGTGACCCCAGCCATTCTACATTTGGCATTTTAGCTTTGGCGATATTTCCGGAAAAACCGGGAAGCATATCTGCGCGAGTCGATTCCGATACGAAAACTATAATATTTGGCATGTTTTCGCTCGTTGTCCTGTAATTGTTCACGGAAAAAATTTCTGATTTCCTCTTGGGTGTTACAGGGTTTTCAAAATCTATGTCTAGGAAAGTTGAAAATAATCCTTGCTCTTGATATGTAAAAACTTCATCCATACTTGAAGCGTTGGAAGCGGAGGAAAACTGCTTGAAACCAGTAAAACCGCAGCAGAGCACCAGCAAACTAGTCATAGAGTACATGCAAACTTTATGTGCTTTTTGATTTTTGCAGGCAAGTAGGCATGCCAGGAAAAACGAAGTCATTACTAAAAATTTGTATACCGAAGAAATATCAATCCCTGAGTGAAGTACCTGCGAGACATCCCCCCAATTCGTCAAAGAATAGATAAGCATGGAAAGTGGGAAGTAGCCTCCCGTTTTTGAATAAAATACGAATTCCAAATAAACCAAGAGAAACAGGGTAAAACATCCTCCCTTCATCAATATTCTTGGGAATCCCGTTAGTTTAAGCAAGTTTAAAACGAATCCAATTAAGAATAGGGTGCTTAAAAAAACAAAAATATAATAAAAGTCAGAGATTAATATTTCCACAATTTCGGAAAATTTTGCTTTGTCCAAAGCATCTGATTCAAAATAACAAAAGGCACAGTATATGTAAATAAAAACTGTTGCCCCAGAAAATATTGTAAAAATATCAAGGAAACTATTTTCCCGATTTATATAATATTTAAACTTTCTCAGAAATATTTTCATTACGAAACTCTTCCATGAAATCATGAAGTATGGATGTTTTTTGAAACAAACTTCAGCGTTCTCGTGAGCCTCATTGATTCATTGAGACTTTGATTCCATCGCAGACAAGCAGTAGAGGATTTTCCGCCTTTTTCTCTTCTGTCGACTCTGGAAATTGACAATAATTGTCCAAGATAGGTTGTATGAGCTTATTGATCTTTTCTTTTTCGATCCCATTGGATGCCGCCAGTTCGTCGCGCAACTTATTGGCGGTATCAAAAAAACCCATTCCGTACAAATACGCGGTCTTGTACACATTGATACCGAAGGCACCCTTCGCGCCAATATCACGCTCTGTACGTTGTTTGTACCATAGCGCTGCTTCATTCAACTGAAGGGCTGTCGCCGGGTTTTTGTGAAAACGGAAATAAGCCATTGCGGAAAGAGCATAATATTTGGAAATCACCGATGCTTCCATCGGACTGAGCTTTTCGCGCAATGATTCTGCATCCGGTTGTCGGTGCATATCCAGGCTATCTCCAGCTGTTTGCTGAACCTGCTTCAAGTAATCAAAACTTTTTTCATCCCCATTGTCCAGGAGTATGCTGGCGTAGAGTATCGCCTCATCGGCATAGAGAAAGCCGGTTTCCTGCTTCAGAAAATCCGCCGCTCTTTTTGCCGTTTCCAGGTCAATTAACGTCATTGTCCGGAAATAGTTATAGCGGCTGAATTTGTCGTCCGGGAATTGCTGCCTGGCCCAGCTCCAGAGAGCAAGGTCGTCCTGCCAGAGAGGGATTGTCGTATGCGTTGTCCAGGCGAACATGGCAAGCCAGGCGCCCGCAGCCATTTGCGCAATCAGGCGCGGGGAAAGCACATTCATGCCAGCGGCAAATTTTTGCATGAACGGCATGGCAAAAATCTGTTCCCAGCGCACCAATACGGCGGCCATCGACCAGAAAGCCAGGGGAGCGCTCAAGAAGCGTTCATGCCCCAGGTTTCCGGCTATGGGAATTGGAACGATGTGCAATGCCAGGGCGAGATAGCAAATTCCGGCAAGGAAGACCCAGGCAGCGGCGGACTGGCGGCGGAGAGCATAAAAAACCAGGATGGCCAAGGCCGCCAGCGTTGCAAGATTGCCGAGAATATCTGCCGGACTCCATGCCGACACCACATAAACTATCGGATGCCGTGGGGTCATCGTGGCGAAGGGGAAAAGCGCCTGGTGAAAATAGAATTTCAGGCTCTCCAGCGCCAGAAACAGGTTATTCCATATTCCGCCGGCGGCGGTTTCTCTATAGTCCAGATAAGATACGGATGCAAATCCAAGGCGCAGGGCGATATAAACCACGGTGACTGCGAGGATGGCGATCAGCGCCTTGCCATTTTGGGTGAGGCTTTGGCGAAAATGCGCGAGCGAAAGCGGCGTGTTGTGCCGGGCGCTTTCCATGGCCAGGCACAGGCAGAAAACGCCCGGCAGCAGCATGACGCCGGTTTCTTTGGAAAGCATGGCGAGAAGAGACAATAAAGCCAATCCGGCGATGCGCCAGCGGGCGGGGTAATTACTTATATAAACCCGTGTTGCGCCCAGGATAAAGAGCGTTGCCAACACATCGAAACGTCCTGAAATCCATGTTGTCGACTCCACCATGACCGGGTGTATCGCATAGACGAGCGCGGCAAGGAAAGCGCGCAGGGGAGGGCGCGGGCTGCCCAATGTTTCCGCCAGGCGGCGGCAGATGGAAAAGACGAGGAGGATATTTACCAGGAAGATGACGAGATTCTCCGCATGCGAAAACCCCGGGCGGTTGCCGGCGAGAACGGCATCCAGCCAGAAAGAAAGCACGACCAGCGGGCGGAAATAAGGTACCTCGCCCATGAAAGGCTGGGCGGCTATGGAGATATCGGACGTCTCCAGCAGCGAAGAAACGGTTCCGCGGAAAATTGCAATGTCATCCCATAGATAGTTGTAGCCCAATGTTCGCGCGTACATAAGCAGGGCCGCAAGGGCCGCAAGGCCGGCAACAAGGTGGATTCGCGTGGGTTTTTGCATGGTATGGATGCTCGAAGGGCTAAAGGCTATCTTGTGGGAAAATTATTGTGTATGATAATGATTATTGTTTGCGGGTCAACTATCTTAACTATCTTCTTCTGGATAAAGGGGCGCATATGACGACGCTGGTTGTCGACCTGGACGGCACCCTGTTGCGATCCGATCTCCTGGCCGAAACCGGCCTGCTGTTTGCGCGCAGCCATCCGCTGCGGCTCCTGTTGCCATTTTTGTGGCTGATGAAGGGCAGGGCGGCCGTTAAGCACGAACTGGCGGCGCATGCGGAAATCGACGTTGCCGCGCTGCCTTACGACGAAAAGGTGCTCTCCTTTATCCGGGACGCACGCGCGGCGGGGCGGCGGGTGACGCTGGCGACCGCCAGCTGCCAGAAGCTGGCCGGGCAAATCGCCCACCACCTGGGGCTGTTCGATGAAGTCCTGGCCAGCGGGCCGACGCTGAATCTGGCGGGCGATGCCAAGCGCGACGCCCTGCTTTCGCGGTATGGCGAACAAGGGTTCGACTATCTCGGGAATTCGGGAGACGATCTGCCGGTCTGGCGCGCTGCCCGCAAAACATTGGTCGCCAACGCCAGCGCCCGTGTCGAGCGCAAGGCGCGCGCCCTGGATAATTTCGAGGGTGTCGTCAGCCGCAGTCAGGCGCAGTCCATGGACTGGATCAAGGCGCTGCGCCTGCACCAATGGCTCAAGAACCTGCTGATTTTCGTGCCGCTCCTGACCTCGCACCGCTATACGGAGACGCCCTTGCTGTGGCAGGCGCTGCTGGGGTTTTTCTGCTTCGGCCTCTGCGCTTCCAGCGTTTATCTCCTGAACGATCTACTCGATCTCCGGGACGACCGGCAGCATGCCCGGAAACGCTTCCGGCCTTTTGCCTCCGGCCGGCTCTCGCCCCTGGCCGGCCTCGCCGCCTTCCCCATGCTGCTGTGCATCGCCTTCGGTCTTGCACTCTGGCTGCTTCCTCCCGCCTTTGCGCTTGCCGTGCTGGCGTATTACGCACTGACGCTGGCTTATTCGATGTGGCTCAAGCGCCTCATGATCGTCGATGTAATCGCGCTGGCGATGCTCTATACACTGCGCATCGTCACCGGAGCCGTCATGCTGGCCATTCCCCTGAGCTTCTGGCTGCTCGCCTTTTCCACCTTTTTCTTCCTGAGCCTGGCGCTGGTCAAGCGCTACGCCGAGTTGTTCCCCCTGCAGGGGCTGGAAGAAAACGGCAAGGTACCCGGGCGCGGCTATCATGCCGCCGATTTTCCAATGATAGCGGCGCTGGGCGCGGCTTCGGGTTATACCGCCGTGATCGTTATGGCGCTTTACATCCATGACGAGGCGGCCCTGCAATACTATCGTCACCCGGAATACATCTGGGTTTCCTGCCTTCTGCTCCTGACCTGGATCAGCCGTGTCTGGATTCTCGCGCATCGCGGCATGATGCACGAAGACCCTGTGATCTTCGCGGCGCGCGACCGCACAAGCCTCGTTACCGCCGCCCTGATGGCCTTCGTTTTCTGGGCCGCGACGTGAAGCTGCTTTCCTGGGGGCGCTATCCGCCCCTGCCGCAGGCCGCTCATGCCGTCGCGTGGCGCGCTGAACTGCCTGCGCTCCTGGCAAACGTCGCCCAAACCTGTGGCACGACGCTGGCTTATGGCGAAGGACGCAGCTATGGCGACAGCTGTCTGGCGGAGAGCGGGCAGGTTCTCTCTTTTCGCGGGCTGGATCGTTTCCTGGCGGCCGATTGGTCTTCCGGCATCCTGCGGGCGGAGGCGGGCATTACCCTGGAGGCCATCATCGCGGTTTCCCTTCCGCGCGGCTGGTTTCCGGCCGTGACGCCCGGCACGAAATACATCACCCTCGGGGGCGCAATCGCCAACGATGTGCATGGCAAGAATCACCACCGGCAGGGGGCTTTCGGGTGTCATGTCCGGCGTTTCGGGCTGCTGCGCTCTGACCGCGGCCGTCTCGAATGCGCTCCCGATCTCGAACCGGAACTTTTCGCGGCGACTATCGGCGGCCTTGGCCTCACCGGCCTGATCGAATGGGTCGAAATCCAGTTGATGCCTGTGGCTTCCGGCTGGATCGACGGCCTTGTCCAGCGGTTCGACGATCTCGACGGTTTTTTCGCCCTCTCCGCGGAACTCGATGCGCGGCATGAATTCTGCGTCTCCTGGGTCGATTGCGCCGCGCGCGGAAAAAAAGCGGGGCGCGGCATCTACATGGCGGGAGATTTCGCGGCGGAAAACTGGCCGCTTCCCGCGCCGCGCCGCAAGTGGCGCTTTCCTTTCATGCCGCCGGTCTCGCTAGTCAATACATGGTCGCTGCGTGCGTTCAATGCCATCTACTGGCGCAAGGCCCCGCCAAAAAGCCGTCGCGCCCCGGCCGCTTACGATGCGTTTTTTTACCCGCTGGACAGTCTCCTGGATTGGAACCGGCTGTATGGCTCCAAGGGGTTCCAGCAGTATCAGGCCCTGATTCCCGAACGCGAAGCCGGGGACGGCATTCGCGCCATGCTCACCGCTATTTCCGGTTCCGGCCAGGGTTCCTTTCTGGCCGTACTGAAACGCTGCGGCGGCGCACTTTCGCCGGGGGTTCTTTCCTTTCCCCGGCCCGGCGTGACGCTGGCGCTGGACTTTCCGCAAACCCCGTATCTGGAAGAACAGCTTTTCCCCAGGCTGGATGCCATTGTCCGCGAAGCTGGCGGCAGGCTCTATCCCGCAAAGGATGCGCACATGCGGGGAGATGACTTCCGGCGCGCCTACCCTGACTGGGAAAAAATCGAAGCCTTGCGCGACCCCTCGCTCCTGTCCTGTTTCTGGCGGCGGGTCACGCAATGAAGCAGAAGCGCATTCTGATCATCGGCGCAAGCTCGGCTATTGCAGCCGCCTGCGCCCGCCTCTGGGCGGGCGACGGCGCCAGATTCTTTCTGGTGGCGCGCGATGCCGAAAAACTCGCTGCCATGGCAAGCGACCTGGGCGCGCGCGGCGCTTCCGAAACCCAGTCTTTCCTGATGGACGCCAGCGATACCTCCGCCCATGCCGGCATGATCCGGGAAGCCTTCCAGGCATTCCAGGGGCTGGACATCGCCCTGATCGCGCATGGCACGCTGCCCGACCAAACCGCCTGCGAACAGGACGCCGCCCTGGCTCTGCGCGAATTCGGCGTCAACGGCCTGTCCGTCATCGCGCTCCTGACCGGCCTCGCGTCCCGCTTTGAACAGCAGCGGGGCGGCGCGCTCGCGGTGATTACCTCTGTGGCGGGCGAGCGCGGGCGGCCCGGCAACTACGTCTATGGCAGCGCCAAAGCGGCGGTTTCCACCTTCTGCGAGGGATTGCGGGCGCGCCTGTTCAAACACGGCGTCACATTGACCGACATCCGGCCCGGCTTTGTGGCAACGCCGATGACGCGGGGACTGCCGCTGCCGGCATGGCTGACCAGCACGCCCGAAGCGGTGGCGAAGCGCATCGTCTCCGGCATCGGGCGCGGAACGGATGTCCTCTACACGCCTTTTTACTGGTATTTCATCCTGTGTGCGATCCGGCATCTTCCCCGCGCGATTTTCAAACGGCTGAAGCTCTGATGCGCCCGTCCGCCCCGTGTGCCGCGGCAGAGACGCCCCCCCGGTCTCCGGACTGGCGTCTGCGGGCGCTTCTCTGGCCGGGGCTTCTGGCGATACTCGGCTACCTTGGCTTTGCGCTCTGGAGCGGCTGGGAAAACGTCGCCGCCGCCGCGCGCAGGGTCGGCTTGCCGGGGATTGGCGTCATCCTGGGTCTGTCCCTCGTCAACTATGCTTTGCGCTTCATTCGCTGGCAGGCTTACCTTGCTGCGCTGGGGCACCGCATTCCATGGCGGCCCAGCCTCCGCATCTATCTGGCCGGGTTTGCACTGACCGCCACCCCCGGCAAGGCGGGAGAAGCCCTGCGCGGCTTCATGCTGAAACGCCTGCGGGTGCCCTTGCCGGACAGCTTCGCGGCGCTGCTGAGCGAACGTCTTTCCGATCTCATGGCGGTCGTGCTGTTGGCGCTCGCCGGCCTGGCCGCGTATCCGCCTGCGCGCTGGCTGGCGGCCATGGCCGCGCTGGGCATCCTGCTTGTATTCATTTTGATTTTCAGCCGGCGTTTCCATGCAGGCGTCGAGCGGCGCTTCCGGGGCGAGGGACGCGCCGCGCGGCTGCTGCGCCACTTTGTGCAAGCCCTGCGCCAGAGCCGCCGTTGCCATTCCGTGCGTCTGTTTGCCGGGGCTTCCGTCCTGGGCCTTCTTGCCTGGTTTTCGGAAGCCTTTGCCCTGTATCTGCTTATCCGCTGGATGGGGCATGCAACGCCGGCCGCCTGGGCCGTTTCGGTTTATGCCGTGTCCATGCTGGCGGGCGCGCTGAGCTTTATGCCCGGCGGATTGGGCGGCGCGGAGGCGGTCATGGGCGGCTTGCTGGTCTTTTCCGGCATGTCCGGCCCGGAAGCCATTGCCGCAACCGTCCTTATCCGGGCTGGCACGCTCTGGTTCGCAGTGTTTATAGGCATTGCCGCGGCAAGCCCGGGCGGGTTTGTGCGCACACCATACAAAAAAATCGAAAAATAGTTGACATGGCGAATAGTAACTATTATCGTTTGCGTTAATGCATGATAGCGAGGTAAAACCTCTTGACGCACAACTTGGAGAAGACGGCGGGCGCGAAGCCCGGCCAGTCAAACGACCAGGTACTGTCCAAGCTCAAGGAGCTTTACCGGGAAGCCTTCGCCCACGATGGCTTTGCGGAAATCCGGGTGGAATTTCGCATACTTCGCCGGGGGCAGAAAGAAGTCATTCTGCATTGCGGCAAGCAATACAGGTTTGTTGTGGATTGCCCGTCTTCCGCCGCCGGTGAGCGGGCGGGCGGCGATGGCGAAGCAAAGCGTTTTACCGCCGGGAACAGCCCGGAGGAAGAAGAAACTGGCTGGCGACGTGGGGTCGCGGCTCAATCTGCCGGCGAAGAGCCGGATGTGTCGTAACGAACGCGGCCCAGGCGTTCCCGTGGGGGGAACCGAAGCCGATAAACTCATTCATCAGGAGATTCATATGTCCATGTTGTCCAAGCTGCTGTCCATGCCAAGGACTGAACTCAAGTCCCGCCTGCAAGCCGTCGATGCCGGCGCCGTAAAGGGGCGCGGCCTGCGCCGCAAATTCGAGAAAATCCGCAGCAAGCAGGGCGGCTTCACGCTGCTGGAGCTGCTGGTCGTCGTCGCCATCCTCGCGGCGATTGCCGGCACCGCCACCATCATGCTGCAAGACACCGACCGCAAGGGCGCCGCTGCGGCTCACGTGGCGATGATGGATGAACTCTCCAAGGGTATCCAGACCTACATGGTATTGAATCAGGGTAAATATCCCAACAATTTTGATTCTCTGCTTTTCGGCTCAAGTACTTTGGAGACAACGACAACACCTGCTGGCGATTCACTCTTCGATCAGGATCTGATAGGCAATCTAACAGTATCAGTGCTTAATTCTGATGGCGCAAGATCATTGGGTGAGGCTAATATCAGCACGTATCGTCTGCTTGGTACTCAATGCGGCACCTCCCCTGCGGCTGTTATTGCGGAGATTAAGGACAAGAGCAACGATATTGTGCCTGCCAACCTTTATCGCCCATCGGCTGCCCACGGTTGCGGCCGATCTACCGATACTGGTCTGTTTACGCTCAATGGTAGTGTCTATACCTCTACTGTGCCGGTTGCGATTTGGAAGGCTTCTCCCGAACGTGTGAACGCGGATGAGGATGACACGCTAGTTGCCTTCGGTATCGGCGCTGATTCCACCCTGTTCAAACCGACCACCATTGGCGCGCTTTCCAATGTGCCGGTTTATCGCCACGTAGAGTCTCACCAGTACAACCGCTTCATCGTGCTGTTCAACGTGGGGGATGTTACGACGTCGGGTAGTAAAGGCAACGGCAAGGCCATCTTCCAGGCCATCATCGACGGCGCTGGAGATACCAAGGACGAAGAACTGGGCGAAGTGGATAACATCCGCAACACTTGATTCTCAGGCTGTCCGGCAGGCGCGGCCTGCCTGTTTCACAGGGAAGGCGCTCCATTTGTGCTTCGTCTTCCGCTTTCCGGGCCAGCGCTCCCATGGGGCGCTGGCTTTTTGGCCCGGCCTGACGCGCTGTCTTTTCCTGGATTTACATGGGTTTTACGTATCGCCGCTCGGGTTTCACCCTGATCGAACTTCTGATTGCATGCGCGATTCTCGCTGCCATCTCATATGTGGCCTGGGGCGCTTATCTGGGCGTCGACCGCCGCGCCGAAGATGAACTGGCGCGCGGAGAACTGCTGCGGCTCGCCGACGCGCTCAGGCGCTTTCACAACGACACCGGCTACTGGCCTGGCGAAGGGCCGTTTCAATTGAACGCGGTGAATTGTGTTGTCTCCGGCAACGACGACATTGCCGCAGTCGATTCCAGTCATGTTGGGCCGTATGTGGAGGCTTTTTCTAGCGGTACGCTTACTCCCGTCGAGCGGGAAAATTGGTTTAAATCGCTCGCCAATATGTCTCTGCTTTTCAGTGCCCCCGTCCTTTGTCCTGGGCACCGCCTCGCTTTTTTGCAAAAATGGAACGCCAATACCCATCGTGGCTGGAACGGCCCATATCTGCCGCTGGGCAAGCGGCATTGGGTGGATTTGCAGGCGTCCGAAAAGCTCGTCAATATCCCCGCGTTCGGCGCGGGGCCGGCGTTTACGCCGCAAGGCTCTGGCAGCGGCTGCTCCGTTACCGACTTTAACCGGTGTGCGTTCGACTGGAAGATGCGCCCATCCTCTCCCTCCGCTGGCGCGGATCACGATGGCGCCGGCTTCGCGCGCCACGCGCGTCCATTCCTGTTCCTCCTCTACGACAAACCGGCTCCCCCTGCCGTCGTCGTTCCGCGCGTGGTATACGCGGGCGCGGATGGCCGCTATGGCGGCACAAACCCTCTCGATGCCTGTCTCGCTGCCGATTCGCCCGATGGCCGCGATGACGTGGTGATCTGCCTTTGACCTTGTTCATTTTTCGATGAGAGAAAAACCATGATGAGTCCAAAACCTTTCCTCGCCAGCCTGGGGGCTGCCCTGTTCATACCCGTTTTTTGCCTGTGCACCGGCGCGGCATGGGCGGAAGATGCTGGATCGGCGGCAGGGGCGGCGGGGGCGGCGGCGGCTGACCCGCGCGCGGCCTACAAGGAAATCAAGCTTCTCGAACTCGTGCCAGCCACGCGGATAAGCGATGGCGGGCGCGTCATTTTTGAGCCGCGCCCGGTGCGCTTCGCTGCGAAGCTTGCGCAACTGCCCACGCCGCAAAAGTCCGATTATCTGAAGCAGGTGATGGGCATGATGGGCATGGGCGCGGAACTCAAGGTCGGCCAGCGCGTGGCGCTCGACTACGGCGGCGAAAAATTGCTCGCGGCCTACGTGGAAGACGATGCCGCCGCTCGCATCGGCAAGGAACTCAAGGAAGGAGATACGCGCACGTTCTATGCGTTTCATGTCTATAACAACCGCTATGGGCCGGCTCTGGTGATTACCTCGTTCAGCGAGGACTGATCCCCGTCGCGCGAAATGAAAACGGGGCTTTCCTCTGCCGGTTTTACCTTGGCGGAACTGCTGGTGGTGGTGGCGATTCTTTCCGCCACGGCCTTGGCCGCGTTCGGGCTTGTGAACGAGGATCGCACCCAGGTGCGCATCGACGACACCCGCAACCGGCTTGCCATACTGCGGCGCGCCATAATCGGGCCGGAGTCTCCGGCCTACGGCGGTGAAATGCGGCTTGCCGGGTATGTGGCGGACAACGGACGCTTGCCGCAGACGCTTGGCGCACTGCTCAATATTGTGGATGAAAATGTTACCCGGCCGCGAGCAGGCGTGACGCCAAAGCTGGCCACTACGGTCGATCCCGCCACATGTATCCAGACGGGCGGTGTCGATCTGGACGATGCCGCCCGTGTCATTAAGGGGCACCGCGGCAATTACCTCGCCAGCGTGGCTGCGCGCGGCGGCGAATTCCGCGACGGATGGGGCAATGTCAGCCCGGTCGACGACTCGGACAATTTTGGCTGGGAATGGAAATGGACCGGGGTCGGCTTCGACGAACTCACGATTACAAGTCTGGGCGCGGACAATATATCGGACGGCGAGCCTCCTCCGGACTTGGAAGCGGAAGTCGACCAGTCGATGCTCATCGGCGATTTGGACTGGCGGGTGCCGATCGATGGCTGGACGGTGACGCTCAGGAATGCGAATGCCTTGGCTTCCGCGGGTAATCCTGATGAGGGGGATATCGACGTTGGCGATTCCGGTTTAGGCATTACTGGTTTCAGTAAACTTGGCCTTGTCTTGCTGGTATTTGAGAACGACGGCGGCTCGGATGGGAATGGGCGGTGGCGGCAATACCGGAGCAACCAGACTAGCTGTACCGCCAGCGACGACTCCGTGCTGAAACCCAGGGATTCCTGCAAGTTCAGCTTTGTTCCAGACGGAGACGGTAAGATTGCATGCGGTACGGGCAGTATCGACGCAAAAGTGCCGATAGGCCGCCATGTGTTGCTGCTTACCGTCAAAAATGGTGCAGAAAGCATAGGTTTGCCGCCGGCGGGGAAGTACCGTATCGTGACTCAGGTAGATTTTTTTCCCGGCGCGCTTCCGCCAAATCTCGTCTGGGAGGTGCGCTAAAAAGATGAACGCGGCGGAAAACGAGGCTTTGGGCGCTGCTTTGCCATCGGGCGGCTCGCCGCTTGCGCCATTGGCGCGGACGGACATTCGCGCCGGCGAGAAAGATCATATGAATATCGCCCATTTTCCGGCTATTCCCAGGGAAGAGACCTTCGCGCGCGCGAGCGCATGGGCGGAGCGTGCGCAACGGGCGCTTGCGCCGGCATTGCTGCTGCTCGTCTGGGACGTGAGCCGCCTGAGCGCCACGGTGGCGTGGCGGAGGGGCAGGACATGGCAATTTTCGGAGGAAGCCTCGTCCCGCCTCGCCGATTTCGCCCCTGCGCTCGACGAGGCGCTCGACCGCCTCAAGGCCATCGGCATCAGGCCGCCCCGGAGCTGTTACCTCGCGGCGCGCTTCATTGTGCCCGCGCGGGTGGATTTGCCCATCGATCCGGAAAAGCCGCGTCCGTTCCTGCAAATGCGCGAACTTGCGCGCGCGGAGATGGAACCGGCGGTTTCGGAAGCGGGCGCGCTCTGGACGATAGGCGCGGTGCTTGCCGCGCGTGGGCTGATCGCTCAGGAAGACCGCGAGCGCATCGCGCTGGAATTGGCGCTGCGGCGTGAGCAATCGAACGCGCCGATGTATTTCGGACAGGTGGCCTGCGACCTCGGGCTGATCGGCAAGGAAGATTTGCAAGCGGCGCTGCATTTGCAGGAAAAGCTGCAAACGCTTGAATCCACGCTCGCCTGTGGCTGGGCGGGCTACCGGGGCGAGCCGGGCGAGCCGCCGGTGTGGCTTGCCTCGGCCAGCGGGCTGGCGCTGTGGAGCCGGTTCGAGACCGCCTGCAAGCGCCGGGGGCTGAAGCTGCTCGGCGGCTTGCCGTTGGCCTGGAGTGTGAGCGAGGCCGCCGGGGATGCTTTGAATCGCTCGGCGCTCAGGGTCGAGCCGGAAGGCTGGACGGACGAGCGCAAGCACAGCCGCATCGCATTGGAAATCCATGCCGAGGATGTGGTGGCGGTGTTGCGTCACCGCGGCCGCGTGGTGTCGGCGCGCACCGAAGGGCGCATGGAGCGGGAACTGGCGGTCGACTGGCTGTTGCGGCTGGTTGCCGACTGGCGCGCGGGCGGCGTGAATGCGCTGGAAATCGTTTGCCTCGAATCCCGCGACGAAGCGGCAGTCAGGGCTTTGTTCGACGATTTCAGCCGCCAGTGGGGGCAATCGCCGCAATTGCGCGCTGCGGACGCCACCCGGCGCGGCCTGCTCGAATACCTTGCCGGGCAGTACAAGGCGCGCGCCGAACCGCTGCCCATCATCCGTTTTGGCGAACTGCCCCGGCCATTGTGGACGCGACCGGGGTTTTGGCACATTCTTTTGCCACTGCTGGTGCTGGCGGCTGTTATTGGCCTGGGCGTTCGGCAGCGCGCGGAAATCAGGCTTGTCCAGACGCGGATGGATCTTGCTGAACTGGCGGCCAAACGCGCTGCGAACATGAAGAGTGCGGAAGCCGGCGTCATTCTCGAAGCGCAGCAGAGCAAGAAAGAACTCGACGATTTGCGCAAGCAACTGGCCAGTCTGCTTCCAGATGTCGAACGCCTGCGATCCATCGAGAACATGATGGCCCATTTGCCGCATCTGTTGCGTGCGCTTGCCATGAACATCAGCGACGATATGGTGCTGGATGTGGTGCGCAACAGCAGTTCGGGCGGCAGTATCGGCGACGTTATGGTCATTGGCTGGACGAACAGCTACAGCAGTGCGCAGGCTTTCGCATTGCGGGTGCAGGGCGGACTCGCGGGTTTTGGCTATTCGGTGGCGCAGACGGACGTCCGGGCCGGCAGCGGGCGCGACGGCAAGGCCGGTTATTTCGTGTCGTTCTGGCTCGTTCCGCGAGCGCCGGTGGAAGAACTGGGCATGGGAGAAGATGCGCCTGCCGAGGACGGAAAAACGGAAACCACGGTGCCGGAAACCACAGCACCGGAAGCTGCGGTGCCGGAAACCGCAGCACCGGAAACCATAGTGCCGGAAACCATAGTGCCGGAAACGGAGGCGGGAAATGGAAAAGATCTTCCGTAGTGTCGCGGATTTTTGGCTGCATTTTTCACTTGCAGAACGCCATCAGATTGTGGGTGCGGCGTGTTTTTTGATTGTGGTTTTCTACGGTCTGCTGTTTTGGTATCCGGCCGACAAGATGCTGGGCGATCTGGCCTACAAAGAACAGAAGCAGGTGGCGCGTAATCGCGCAGTGAGCAAAAATGCGGATGTGGTAAAGAATTTCAATATCGACGGGCTGGACATTCAGGCGACTCGCCGCGAACTGGCCGCGGCGCAGGAGTCGTTCGCGGCGCTGGAAGCGGAGCAGGCGCGGTTGAGTGTGCGCTTTACGCCGCTCGACGATGCTGAAACCCTTCAGGCGTTGAAGTCGGAGCTGACCCGTCTGGCTGAAAGCGGCGACATGGAAATTGATGCGCTGGAGCACATCTACTCCCGCCGCGATGACAAATACACATCACCTACGCCGGAACTGCTCAAGAGCGCGAGCGAGGGCAACCGTTACAAGCGTCCGCTCCTGAATCTGAGGGCGCGGGCCAGCTACTGGGGGCTGATGGCCTTTCTGGACGGATTGCCGACGCTGTCGCGCATTGCCGCGCCGGTGTGGAGCAATATTTCGGTGAAAGTCGGCAAGACCGGCCGCGAAGGCGAAGATGTTCTCGGCATTGGCGCAGCGCCCAAGCAATGGTTGGAAGTGGAGATACACCTTGCCATCTGAACTTCTTCGTGGCGGTATCGTGCCCACGGCTGGTTTGCCGCCGCTGGAAGCCTTCCGCCTGCTGCTCGAACAACTGCCGGTCGCTGGCGCTTCCGATTTGCATCTGAGCGTGGGCCGCCGCGCGCATTGGCGCGCGCACGGCGAGCTGCGTATTTGCGACGACCGGCTCTGGAGCGAGGCCGACATGCGCGCCCTTGCCGGGCACATGCTCGATGCGCCGCGACAGGCCGCGTTCGCTGAAACCGGCAGTGCTGATCTGGGGCACAGTTCGCCGGGGGGTTTTCGCTTCCGCATCAATTTCTTCAGTTCGCTGGGCATGCCGGCGCTGGTGGCGCGGCATCTGCCGGATCGCTTTGCCAGCCTCGCTGAACTCATGCTGCCGCCGGATCTGAAAGATCTGGCCTACCTGCCTTCCGGCCTTGTGCTCGTTACCGGCGTCACTGGCAGCGGCAAGAGCACGACGCTCGCCACCCTGATAAACGAGATCAACACGCATATGGCGCGCCACATCCTCACCATTGAAGACCCGGTGGAGTTCGTGCACAAGCCCGTGCAAAGCCTCGTCAGCCACCGCGAACTGGGGACGGATACGCCGGATTTCGCGCTCGCGGTGCGCGCCGCCATGCGCGAAGACCCGGACGTGATCCTGGTGGGAGAAATGCGCGACACCGAGACCATGCGCGCCGCGCTTACCGCCGCCGAAACCGGGCATCTCGTTTTTTCCACCCTGCACACCGGTGATGCGGTGGGCGCGACGGAGCGCTTCATCGGCGGTTTCCCCGGCGATGAACAGGAACTGGTGCGGCATCGTTTGTCGCTCGTCATGAAGGCTGTGGTGGCGCAGCAGCTGCTGCCGCGCGCCGACATGAGGGGGCGCGTGCCTGCGGTGGAAGTCCTGCGCGGCACCACGGCGGTGGCGAATCTCATAGCCTCTGGCCGTACTTCGCAAATTTATTCGGCGATGGAGTCTGGTTCGAGTCTCGGCATGCAGACTTACGATCAGTCGCTGGCGCGGCTGGCGCGCGACAAGCTCGTGACCGTCGAGCTTGTGCGTCCGCTCGCGCGCAATCCGGACGGTTTCGACTGGTTGATGAAAAACGGTGGCACGCCCGCCGCGGGAGCGCGTGCGTGAGCGAACTTAGCGAGGCCACGCTGATCCAGGCGGGCTTGCAGGCCGGTTTGTTCGACAACGAGCAGTTGGCGCGCCTGCGCCCGGTGGCGCGCGCGCGGCGGGCGAGCCTGATGGAGACGCTGGCCACGGAATGTGCGCTGCCGCAGACTGCGTTCTATCTTGCGCTCGCCGAAATACGTGGATTGCCTTATGCGCATCCGGCGCGCTGGCCGGCAGATGAAGTCCTGCTTGCCAAGTTGCCGGCCGCGCTCCTGAAACGCCACCCGATCGCTGTGTTGCGCGATCCGTCTGGCGCGCCTCATATCGTGGTCTCGAATCCCGACGATACGCTGGGCGTGGAGACCGCGCGCCGGGTGGTCGGCGCGTTGCCGATGGCGATTGCCGAGCCGGAAGGGCTTGCCTCTCTGCTCCTGCGCTTGCGCGGCAAGGAAGTGATCGTCGCCGGTGAAGCCGACGATCCGGTTCGGCTCTTTGAGCGCGTCGTGCGCGAAGCCTTTCTGCGCCGCGCTTCCGATATCCATGTCGAAGCGGTCGAAAACGGCGCGCGGGTGCGGCTGCGGGTGGATGGCCGGCTGGAAATCTTCGGCGCGCCGCTTGCCAAGGATTTGGGTGACAGCCTGATCTCGCGGGTCAAGGTGCTCTCCGGCATGGACATTGCCGAAGCGCGCGCGCCGCAGGACGGCAGCCTCATCTACCCGACCGCGGAAGGCGGGGCCGTCGAGATGCGTGTTGCGTCCGCGCCGGTGAAATTCGGCGAGCGGCTGACCCTGCGGGTTATGAAAAGCGATCCAGACCGCCAGAAGCTCGACGCGCTGGGTCTGCCCGCCGCCATGGCCGCGAAGCTGCGCGAGGCGCTCGCGCATCCTCATGGCATTGTGCTTGTCACCGGCCCCACAGGTAGCGGCAAGAGCACGACGCTTTACTGCGCCTTGCGCGAGTTCGACGCCGACAGTCTCAACATTCTCACCGCCGAAGACCCTATCGAACAGGTCATCCCCGGAGTCTCGCAGGTGCAGGTCAATACCAAGGTCGACTTTGCCGGTGCATTGCGTTCTTTCCTGCGCCACGATCCGGATGTGATCCTCGTTGGCGAAATCCGCGACCTGGATACCGCCGATGTGGCGCTGAAGGCGGCCACGACCGGCCACATGGTGCTTTCCACCCTGCATACCAACAGCGCGCCCGGCGCGGTCACAAGACTTGTCGACATCGGCTGCGAGCGCTTTATGCTCGGGGCGACCCTGCGCGGCATGCTGGCGCAGCGGCTCGTGCGCATGCTTTGCCCACACTGTCGGCGCGAGCGCGAAGGCAGGGAGGACGAACGGCGGTTGTTGCTTCGCGGCGGCGGCGAACGGGAGGAAGGGCAATCCGCTTTCAGTCTCTGGGAGCCTGTGGGTTGTCCGCGCTGCCTGGGTTCCGGCTACCGGGGGCGGATCGGGCTGTATGAGGCGCTGTGGGTGGATGTTGAGGTGGCGGCTGCGATTTCCGCCGGCGCGGACGAGCGGACGATAGCATCGATGGCGAAGGATTACTGGCGGCTCGCCGACGATGCGCGTGAAAAGGTGCTGGCAGGGGTGACGAGCCTGGAAGAAGCGCGGGCTTTTTTGTAGCCGTGCTTTCGGCTCGTGCATATTCTGGCTTTCCCGCGTTATTGGCGCGCCTGCACTCCGATGTATGCCGTTGTTGTTTCCATGTCCGGATTACGCCTGAAGTTCCCTTGGCCGCCAGCGAGGCGCTCGCCGGATGGAAGGAGGACTGAATCCGAAAGAGACCGATAGTGGCTCAGAGACAGCCGCGGCGGTTTCGATGAATCGGTATGTGAGCAATGGGTGCAATTTTTGATAGCTGCATCTGGATTGAGCGCATGGCGTCATGCTTGGGCGCGGCGAAGGATTTGGTACATATGTTGACAGAAGAACAATAATAGTAATAATTATCATTGTTTTGTGTGGGTCGGGCGCCATTTTTGCCGTTCATGGCCAGGGGGCGCGCGTTTTCATGGACCATGGCTTCCCTTGAAGCGTATCGGAAAGCCCCGGGCTTTTGGGAAGGGGTGGTTCAAGCCTTGTGACATCTACTGGATGATGCAGCGCATGTTTTTCGCAGTGAAAGTGACACCGGCATGACGGGTTTTACCTATCTCTGCCTGACAGCTGGGGGAGCGGAGGCGCACGGCCAGATGGATGCGCCGGACGAGGCCGCTGCGCGCCGGCAGTTGCGTGAGCGCGGGCTCAAGGTCTTGCGTATCGCGGAAGGCGCTTCCAGTGGCGTGGGCGTGATGGCGGCGCTGCGCGCTTTCGCGTATGGGTTTTCCCGCTTTCGCTCCATCAGCGATGGCGACCGGGTGCTTTTTTTCCAGCAGATGCAATTGATGCTGAAATCTGGGCACACGGTGCTTGAGGCGCTGGCCGCTGCCGCCCGCCTCACCTCGAAGGCGCGGCTCGCCGACAGCCTGGGGCGCGTCGCTGTAGGCATTCAGCGCGGCAGCAGTCTGGCGGCAGCATGCAGCGGCGAGAAGGAGCTTTTCAACCGGTTGGCCCTGAAGCTGATTGAAGCGGGCGAGGCTTCCGGCGAATTGGGCGCGGTGTTTGAGCGCTTGGCGGCACTGATCGAACGTCGAGCCGAGGTGCGGCGACAACTTGCTACCGCCATGGTTTACCCAGGCTTTGTCATGCTTGCTGCCATTGGGGTGATTTCCTTTATGGTTGTTACGGTAATACCGCGTTTCGCCGTTTTTTTGAACGGACGCGGCAAGGCGGTACCGTGGGCGGCACAGACCATGTTGGATATTGCAGACTGGCTTTCTCGCTGGGGCGGGTCGATAGGCTTGGGCATCGTGGTCGTCGCCGTGGGGATTCCGCTGCTGCGCCGGGTGGTGCCGTCGGCGCGGCGGGTCATCGACCGTGCTGCGCTTTACGTCCCGGTGCTTGGCGGCACGCTCATTCCGGCGGCAATGGCGCAAGCGACGTGGATTTTCGGCGTACTCGTCAGGAGCCGCCTCACAGTGCTGGAGTCCCTGCGCATCTGCGCGCAGGTGATCGGTAATGCCACGTTTTCCGGCGCCTTCGCGGCGGCGGCGGACGATGTGCTGGGAGGCAAGAGCCTTGCCATAGCCCTCGACCGCCCGGCGCTGCCCCGCCTCGTGCAGCATATGGCCGCTGTCGGCGAAAGAAGCGGACAGGTGGATACGGTCATGGAGTCGCTCGGCGTGCATTACCAAAAAGTGCTGGACGCCCGCGTGAAGTTGCTGGCCTCCATGATCGAACCAGCGCTCACCGTGCTGATTGGCGGCGTGGTGGGCTTTGTTTATTACGCCTTTTTCCAGGCGATGTTGACCATTTCCACCGGAGCATGAACGTCATGCGCGCGAGTATGTTTCTTGTTTTTTCCGCTGGGCTGTTGTCCATTGCGGGTGGCGCGGTGGCACAGACCAGCCTGCCGGCTGGAACACCGGACGCCATCCGGCGTGACATGGCGACGATAGAAAGCCGACATCGTGCCGAGGCGGAAGATCGTAGCGGCGGCGAGAAAAAAAACGAAGGGAATGGCGCTGTCGGCGCTAACGGCACGGGTTTCACCCCCTTGACCATCGCGCCGCCGAGAACCTCGACCACGCCCGGTGCGTCCGACCGCGACCCTTTTGAGGTATCGCCCCGGTTGCGCGAGAGCAGCGGGCGGGCGTCCCGCTTCAACCAGCAGGAGGGCATGGCGCTCAGCCAGATACTGCGCCTGCGCGCGGTGGTGCGGGGGCCGGACGGCGGCATTGCCAAGATCGAGTCGGGCAGGGATGTCATCATCGTCCGCGATGGCGACGAGCTGGACGTCAACAACGTCCGCTACACGGTGACGGTGGAAGCGGACGGCGTGCTGTTGCGCGGCGCGGGCGCACCCCAGTACAAGATGCTGGTGCGATGAACATGAAAAACAGACATTGCCCGCGCCCCGGTTTTTTCGCCTTTCGCGCTACGGTATTCGCATTACTGCTCGCTGTGACATTCCCGGCATCGGCGCGTCCAGCCGGGAAACCCGGCGCGGATGGTCTGCCGGGAGATGTTTATTTCAAGCAGATTACGCTCGATGAGGCGGCGCAGTTCATTTCGCAGGTCGGCAAGACCAGCATCGTGGTGACTGCCAGTGTGGCGAACAAGAAAGTATCGCTCTACCTGCGCGACATCGATGTGGAAGGCATGGTGAGAAGCCTTTCCCGCGCCGCCGGGGTCTGGTATCGGTACGACTCCAATGCCAGGATATACATCCTGATGGATGCGAAAGAGTATCAGCAGGACATCGCCATTACCCGGGATGAGATTACCCGCAGCTACGTTGTGCGCCACCACAACGTCGTCAGCATCGCCAACGCCGTCGCGGCGCTGTATGGCGACCGGGTCAGTCTCGTTGAGCCGGTCGAGGAAATGCCGCCGGTCGACATGGGGGGCACGAGCCGCAGCCAGGGCGGAGGCATGAGCAGCGGTTATGGCGGCAATGGCGGTTATGGCAGCAATGGCGGCTATGGCAACAATCGAGCTTACGGTGGCGGAAACACCGGCGGTTCTTTTGGCCGAAGCTTTGGCTCCGATGGCGCGTTCAGCCGCCGCAGCGGCGGCAGCGCCGCCTCGCGGGCGCAGCAGGCCGATGTGCGCAAGGAGATTGCCACCGTTTCGCAGACCGGGCTGGAAGCGGCGCTCGATGTAGACAGCAGCCAGACTGAAAAGCTCGATGCTTCAGCAGTGCTTGCCGCAGCTAGCACCAACAAGGGGCCGGCGATCAACATCACCTACAACAAGCTGCACAACATATTGCTGGTGCGCACGAGCGACGAGGGGGCGCTGAAAGAGATCGATAAATTCGTTGCCGATATGGATCTTCCGCCGCGCCAGGTCTTGCTGGAGATGCGCATTCTGGAAGTGGAATTGGGCAAGGATTTCCGTTCGGTGTTCGATATCGGCGCGAGCGGCGATTCCACGTCGCGCGGCCCGCGGGAACTGGGCGCCAACAGCGGCGCGAGCGGCGCTGTTGAGGGCGAATACCCACGCGCGGCTGCTTCGCTCGGCAACTTCGCCGCCGAGGCTTCGACCGCCGTCTGGCAATTGGTCAACGACAATTTGCGCCTGCGCCTGCAACTGCTGGAGAGCGAAAACCGCGTCAATGTGCTTGCGACGCCGATGCTCGTGGCTGCCAATAATCAGCCCGCGCGGCTTTTCATCGGCGACGAGCAGGTGCTGATTACGGGCGCGAGTTCCGACAGCGTCGTCGGCACTACGGGTGCGACCAACACCACGATTACCGTGGAAACCGAACAGAGAAATGTCGGGCAGACTTTGATTATCCTGCCCCGCATCAATGCCGACCGTTCGGTGTCGTTGACCATCGATCAGGACAATTCCCGCATCAACAGCGGCGGGGCTGTGATACCGCTGCCAATGGCCAATGGCGGAGTCATGCAATACCCCATCGACACAGTCAATACCGCCAACCTGCAAGTCACGGCGCATGCGTATGACGGCCTTACTGTGGCGGTGGGCGGCATGATCAGCCAGCGCGTTTCCGATGCGGAAGAAAAAGTCCCGCTGCTGGGCGACATCCCTTTATTGGGCAATCTGTTCAAGAAAACCGTGCGCGGCAATTCGCGCAGGCAACTCGTGC
Source organism: Azoarcus sp. (assembly GCA_031268685.1). GTDB lineage: Bacteria > Pseudomonadota > Gammaproteobacteria > Burkholderiales > Rhodocyclaceae > WRNU01. Next base: position 222 of record JAIRWW010000031.1, on the reverse strand, counting down.
TGCTGATTACGCCGCATGTCCTGGAAACGCCCGAGGAAAGCGACGTGCTGGCGCGCAAGCAGGAAGGCGGCATGCGCAACATGGATGCATCTGGAATCCAGCAGCGCGCCCCCGATTCCTGGCGGCGCGAATCCATGTTTGATCCGAAGACCGGCCTCGCATCCGCCGCGCCGGACGCGGGGGCTGGCGCATCCGCCAATGCCGCGCCCGGCAATGTTTCCG
>JAIRWW010000021.1 GCA_031268685.1 Azoarcus sp. | reverse complement strand
TGTCAAATGATGGCAACAGTGCCCGTCACCGTCTCAGGACTCAAAAAAGCCTGTTCCCAATGCAACCTGCTCGAATTATGCCTGCCGTTCGGTATGGTCGACTCGGACATCCACCGGCTTGAAGAACTAGTTGGCGCACGGCGCAAGATCAAGCGCCAGCAGCCGCTCTACCGTACAGGCGACCTGTTCGAGGCTATATACGCCATTCGCATCGGCTCGTTCAAAACCGATGTCCTGCTCGAAGACGGACGCGAACAGGTAACGGGCTTCCAGATGACAGGCGAGATTCTCGGCCTCGATGGCATCAGTACCGAGTTGCACTCTTGCAACGCCATCGCCCTCGAAGATAGCGAAGTCTGCGTTATTCCTTACGCCAAGCTCGAAGAGCTAGCCCGCATCATCGAAGGGCTACAGCACCAGTTCCACAAAGTCATGAGCCGCGAAATCGTGCGCGACCACGGCGTAATGATGCTGCTCGGCTCGATGCGCGCCGAGGAACGGCTGGCTGCTTTCCTGCTCAACATGTCGCAACGCTTTACGGCACGCGGGTTCTCGCCCTCCGAATTTCACCTGCGCATGACGCGCGAAGAAATCGGATCCTACCTGGGACTTAAGCTGGAAACCGTCTCACGCGCTTTTTCCCGTTTCCAGGACGAAGGGCTGGTCGCCGTGCGTCAGAAACACATTCGCATTCTCAACAACAGCGGTCTCAGGAAGCTGATCCAGCATCAACCAAGCGCACGTTGACAGTCGCGTCAGGCCATCTTCATCCCGGCGCGCATCGAACCGGCGGCACCAAACCGGCGCAATCTTCCCGCGGACAAGAAGAAAACGCATGATACTGGCCGCGCGAAGGCCGCGGCCAGATTCTCTCAAGGCTCGACGACGTAAGTGCCCGGCGCTGGCGCCAGCTGCGGATATTGCTTGTTGACCGTCGGCCTTGCTTCCACCAAGCTGCCGAGACGCGGCTTGAGCCATTCCATCCAATCCGGCCACCACGAACCCTGTTGCTCAGTCGCCGTGGTCCGCCATTGTTCGGCAGTATCGGAGCGGCGCGGCTCACTAGCCCAAAAACGGCGCTTGGGCGGATTCACCACCGGATTGACGATGCCGAAAATGTGCCCGGAACTGGAAAGCACATAACGTTTCGGCCCATTGACGAAGTTGTTGATGCGGAAGGTCTGCGCCCACGGCGCGATGTGATCGTCCTCTGCCGATACAGCGTAAAGCGGCTGTGTGATGCGGGAAAGGTCAAGCGGCTCGCCAGCCACGGTAAGCGCATCGTGATGAACCAGCCGGTTGTGCAGGTAAAGTTCGCGCAGATACCACGAATGCATTGCATATGGCATGCGCGTGCAATCCATGTTCCAGTACAGCACGTCGAACGGCGTCAACGGCTCGCCGTACAGCCAGCCATGAACGACGTAAGTCCATATCAGGCTGTTCGAGCGCAGCAGGCGGAAAGATGCCGCCATTTCCTTGCCATCGAAATAACCTTTTCGAGCCATGTTGCCATCGAGGTAGCGAATGGTCGAAGGATCAATAAAAATTTCGATGTCGCCCGGTTTGCTGAAATCGACTAGCGTGGTGAAAAGGGTGAAATCGGTGACAGGGACATCTTCGGGCTTGAAATGCCGGTTCGCCCAGGCCATGTACATTGTCAGCGCCGTACCGCCTATGCAGTAGCCCACCGCATGCACCTTGGGCGAACCAGTGAAATTGCGCGCCACGTCGATAATCGCCTGAATTCCGTCGACCAGGTAATCGTCAAAAACCGTGTTGCGCATAGATTCGTCCGGGTTCTTCCAACTGGTGATGAACACATCCAGCCCTTGGTCGAGCAGGAAGCGCACCATGCTTTTCTTCTCGTTGAGATCGAGAATATAGAACTTGTTTATCCACGGCGTGACTATTACCACCGGCTCGGCATAGACCTTGGGCTTGGTCGGGGTGTAGTGGATGACTTCGATGAGCCGGTTGCGGAACACTACCGCGCCCGGCGTGGTGGCAAGATTTCCCCCGACCTTGAAATCGTCGAGCGGCGTCATCCTTACCGTGCCGGCCCGCAGGTCTTCGAGGAAATTCTGATAGCCAGCAAAAAGGCTTTCCCCACGGCTTTCGGCAGCCTTCCGCAAGGCAACCGGATTGGTCAGTAAAAAATTGGTCGGCGCCATCGCGTTAAGCCATTTCCGCCACCAGAATGCCGCCTTGCGCCGCTCCCTGCTGCTGAGGCCCGGCGTATCGTAGAGCATGTCCTGCATATTGTGGGTGAGCGCGAGATACCACTCCTTGACCAAATCCCAGGAAGCAGAATTCGTCCAGACCGGGTCGGCAAAGCGAACGTCGTCAGGATGCGGCAGGATGGGGTCTACGCTTTCGCGCCCCGTCAGCCTGGTCAGCGAGTGGAGATACAGTTTCCACAAGTCGGACGACAAATGTGACATCCATTCGACAAGTTCCTGAGGATGCACCAGCCACGCCAACTGAGCATGGACTATGGGCGCGGCCATGCCCAATGGATCGACGGAACCCTCGACCCCTTCGTGCAGCTTGTGCATGGTTTCTTTCAACGCCAGTCCGGGGTTGAAAATTTCGTCATGCCGTGTGGCACGGCTATGCGCCTGCCGGCCCTCTCCGCTTGTGCTGCTCCTGGCCATGAATCGCTCCTCCCTGCTCGTGTGACCAAATGGCATGCGTACAGTTCAGCCACAGTCGACACGGCCCGCTGCCGCCAGCCAGACGCGCCGTCATGACATCCACAACGCACACCTTCCGCCGCTTTGGTACACAGATTTAACGGCATTGTGCATAGTAACGTCCGCTACAACAGCCGTCATAATGCTTTTCGCACACTCCAGGCGCGGATTGTCATCTGAAACCGGCAACAAACAGAATTCATGCCCACAATGCGCATCGAGCGCAAAATTATTCAATCTCTGTCACTATAATCAGGTACCAAACAACAAGAGGGAAGTTACGCCATGTTCAAACACATTCTTGTACCGACCGACGGTTCGCCTCTGTCCGATACCGCCGTTGCCCGCGCCATTGCTTTCGCCAAGGAAGTCAGTGCCCGCATCACCTTTTTTTATTCGCAGCCCGATTTCCCGATGCCTATCTATGGCGAAGGCGCGCTGATCGACCCTACTACCCCGGAGCAGTTCGCCCAATCTGCGCAGCAGGAAGCACAGCGTATCCTGGATCGCGCCAAAGCGACGGCAGAAGCCGAAGGCATCACGGTCAACACCGACACACAGGTCAACGAAATTCCCTATGAGGCCATCGTCAATGCCGCCGACCGCCATGACTGCGATCTGATTTTTATGGCCTCACATGGCCGTCGCGGTATTGCCGGTTTGTTATTGGGCAGCGAAACACAAAAAGTGCTCACCCACAGCAAAGTCCCGGTGCTCGTTTATCGCTAAGGCGCTTGCCGTTTCTTTTGTTCGCTGTTTTTCTTTTCCATGATACGAAACGGCCCGGAAAACCGGGCCGTTTCGTATCGTACTTCGCACTTCAAGCTGAAGTCATGAAGCTTTGGCGCTGCGCTCGCGCTGCTGTGCAGCCTGCTGCCGCGCGATCCTGCGCTCATCTTCCGCAATGCGGTTCGAGAAATAGCGGATATAAAAGATACCTATGACGATCACCCCGAGAATGGTAATCAAGCTGAA
>JAIRWW010000322.1 GCA_031268685.1 Azoarcus sp. | reverse complement strand
CTGGACAAAAACGGCGAGGCAATCGACGGGCTGGCACGAATGGGTTTCGGGTTTCTCGAAATCGGCACGGTCACGCCGCGGCCACAGCCGGGCAACCCGCGGCCACGCCTGTTCCGGCTGCCGGAGGCGCGCGCCATCATCAATCGGATGGGGTTCAACAATCACGGCGTCGATGCGCTGCTCGCCAATGTGAAAGCCGCCAAATACCGGGGCATTCTCGGCATCAATATAGGCAAGAATTTCGATACGCCCATTGAACGCGCCGCGGACGATTATCTGGCCGCATTTGAAAAGGTGTATGCGCTGGCAAGTTATGTGACGATCAACATTTCGTCGCCCAATACGAAAAACCTGCGTACCTTGCAGCAAGCTTCCGAACTCGACGGCCTGCTCGGCCCGCTCAAGGCGGCGCAGCAGCGGCTCGCCGACCAACATGGCCGCTACGTTCCGCTGGCGCTGAAGATCGCCCCCGACCTCGATGCCGAAGGCATTACAGCGATTGCCGATGCCCTGCGCCGCAACCGCATCGACGCGGTTATCGCCACCAACACCACGCTTGCCCGCGACGGGGTGACGGGTTCGCGCCATTCCGGACAGGAAGGCGGTCTGTCAGGCGCGCCATTGCTGGAAGCCTCGACCGCCGTGCTGCGCCAACTCGCGCAGGCGCTGGCGGGGGAGCTGCCTGTCATCGCCTCCGGCGGCGTGCTCGACGGCAAAGCCGCCCGCGCCAAGCTCGACGCGGGCGCGACACTGGTGCAGGTGTTGACGGGGCTGATTTATCGCGGCCCCGGCCTGGTGCGCGAATGCGTGCGCGCCACGGCACAACAATAGCGGGCGCGGGCCGCGCCGTTTCTACGCGCCGCTTCTATTGCCGCGCCACTGTCCGCCGCATTTTCGGCGCACGCTCGCGGTCTTTCCCTTTCGGCTCGGGAATCCCCGCCAGACGGCAGGCTTCGGATTCCGGCAGTTCCATCCACATGCCGCGCTTGAGCCGGGGTGGCAATTCGACCGGGCCGTAGCGCACCCGCATCAGGCGGCTCACAGTGAGGCCAACGGCTTCAAACATGCGGCGGATTTCCCGGTTGCGGCCTTCCGAGATGGTGACGCGATACCAATGGTTGATGCCTTCGCCGCCTTCGCCCCGCAGGGAGTCGAACCGGGCTGTGCCGTCTTCGAGGGCGATCCCGGTGGTAAGGCTCTGGATTTGTTCGCCGGAGAGTTCGCCGAGCAGCCTGACCGCGTATTCGCGGTCTATGCCGTGGCTCGGGTGCATCAGGCGGTTGGCAAGGCCGCCGTCGTCAGTAAACAACAGCAGGCCGGATGTGTTGAAGTCCAGGCGGCCTATCGCCAGCCAGCGCCCGCGCCGCAGAACCGGCAGGCGCTCAAAGACGGTGGGACGGCCTTCGGGGTCGTTGCGGGAGACTATTTCGCCTTCGGGCTTGTGGTAGAGCAACACGCGGGGGGGACGTCCGCCGAAGCGCAGCGGCACCAGATGGCCATTGAGTTTCACGCGGTCGCCGGGGCCGATTTTTTGCCCAGGGCCGGCGGGGCGATCATTGACCAGGATGCGGCCCTCTTCCACCCATTCCTCGATCTGGCGGCGCGAGGCAAGCCCGGCACGGGCAAGGACTTTTTGCAGGCGTTCGGGTTCGACGCTACCGTGCTTGCCAGGGCCGCCGCGAGGCTGGCGCGGCGCGGCGGCAGCTGCGACAGCTGCGGCGGGAGCATCGGGTGCATCGGGCGCGGCGGCATCCCGCCCGTCTTCGCCACGGCGCGCGACGCGGCGCTTTGTGCGGCGGGAATCTTCACTCGGCGGGCGTAGTGGCGTTCGCTTCGAGGTGCGCGGTGTCGACAAGATCCATCATCCTTTCAATTTCGGGCAGCGCAGGCAGTTCAGCCAAACCGCGCAAGCCCATGTCGTCAAGAAAGCGTTTCGTGGTAGCGAAAAGCGCCGGACGACCGGGGGTATCGCGGTGGCCGACTACGTCGATCCAGCCGCGCGATTCCAGCGTCTTGAGTACGCCGGGCGAGACGGCGACGCCGCGAATATCTTCGATATCGCCTCTCGTCACCGGCTGGCGATAAGCGACGATGGCCAGCGTCTCCATGACCGCGCGCGAATAACGCGGCGGTTTTTCGTTTTTCAGGCGATCCAGATAGACCTGATAATCGGGCCGCGTCTGGAAACGCCAGCCGCTGGCAGTCTGCGCCAATTCGACGCCGCGCCCGGCCTTTTCCCAATCGGCGCGCAGTTCTTCGAGCAAGCGGCGCACGAGGTCGCCGCCCGGCTCCGGCTCAAACAGCAGGCGCAGGACGGTCGCGGTCAGCGGCACGGCACTGGCGAGCAAGGCGGCTTCGATGACGCGCTTGTAGTCTTCGGGGCTGGACAGCCGCAAGGGCGCGCGCACGGGAGTATCGCTACCTTCCGCAAGGCCCGTTTCTTCATCCGGGGAGGCGTTGGCATCGTCGATTCCGGCTGGCTCGGCGGCTTCCGCCTCCGGCGCGGCTTCCCGCGCTTCCGCGGCTTCCCGTGCTTCCTCTTCCTCGCCCGCGGTTTCGTCTTCTTCAGGCTTATGCATCGGCCGCCAGCTTCACGTAAATCGGCGCAAACGCCTCGTTTTGGGTGATGACCACCATGGTTTCCTTGACCAGTTCGAGCACGGCGAGAAAGCTCACCACCAGGCCCGCCGCGCCTTTTTCCACATCGAACAGGGTATCGAAAACGACGAAGGCTCCACCATGCAATTTGCGCAGGATGATCGTCATGTGCTCGCGTACCGACAATTGTTCGCGTCCGATGCGGTGATGCTGCACGAGCCGCGCCCGCTTCATCAGCCGCAGCCACGCCAATTGCAGGTCATGCAGACTCACCTCGGGCATGCGTTCGACAATCTTTTCCGCCACGAACACACTGACGCGCTCGAAATCGCGCCCTGCCCTGGGCAATGCATCAAGCCGCAAAGCCGCCAGCTTGGTCTGCTCATATTCGAGCAGGCGCCGCACCAATTCGGCCCGCGGGTCGGCTTCGATCGATTCTTCGCGCGGCGGACGGGGCAGCAGCATGCGCGACTTGATTTCCAGCAGCATCGCCGCCATCAGCAGGTATTCCGCCGCCAGCTCCAGGTTGGTGGCGCGCATGGCTTCGACGTATTCGAGGTACTGCGCAGTAAGCGGCGCCATCGGGATGTCGAGCACATTGATGTTGGTGCGGCGAATGAGATAGAGCAGCAAATCGAGCGGCCCCTCGAAAGCTTCGAGGAATACCCGCAGCGCGTCGGGCGGAATATATAAGTCTTTGGGCAGTTCAAGCACTGGCTCGCCGTACAGCCGGGCGAGCGCGCTTGCGCCAGCTTCTCTTGGCGCGAGCGGCAATTCCCGTTCCACAGCCATTGTCGCCGCAATTTCCGCCATGGCCTGCCTCAGTTTCCGAAAAGCATTTGCAAGAGCGCCATGAAGCCGTCCAGCAAGGGCCCGAGAACGGCATTGAGCATGCCCGTAGTCAGCAGCGCCAGCAAGATCAGGAAGCCGAACGGCTCGATGCGGGCGTATTCACGGGCCAGACGATCCGGCAACAGGCTTATGGCGATGCGCCCTCCGTCGAGAGGCGGAACCGGCAGCAAGTTGAGCAACATCAGCACACCATTGATGGAAATGCCGGCTCCGGCCATCAGCGAAGCGCCATAGGCATAGCTGTCCGGTGCGCTTCCGCTCAGCAGCACGAGCATGAAGGCCCATCCCAACGCCATGAGCAGATTGGACAAAGGCCCGGCGGCAGCCACCCACAACATGTCGGCCTTGGGGCGGCGCAGCCGGTTGAAATTGACCGGCACCGGCTTGGCCCAGCCGAACAGAATCCCGCCGCCGCCCATCGCGCTGGATAACAGGTAGAGGCCCAAGGGCACGGCTATCGTTCCGACCGGGTCGATGTGGCGCAAGGGATTGAGTGTGATGCGCCCGGCCAGTTCGGCGGTCGGGTCGCCAAATGCGCGCGCAACGTAGCCGTGCGCCGCCTCATGTACCGTAATCGCCAAAACAACCGGCAAGATCCAGACCAGGATGCTGGCGCTAAACATCGCGCCCTCTGTCCGCCGAAAGGCCGAAAACATCGAGACGCCCGCAGCCCGCCCGCAACAGCACGGGCGCGCCACTGGAGAGATCAATTACCGTGCTCGCCTCGGGACGGCATACGCCTGCTTCGATCACCAGATCGAGATCTTTTTCCAGCCGTTCGCGGATTTCCACGGCATCGGTGAGCGGCATGTCCTCGCCCGGCAGGAGCAGAGTCGAAGACAGCAGCGGTTCGCCCAGTTCTTCAAGCAGCGCCGCAACCACGGGGTGCTCGGGCACGCGGATGCCGATGGTTTTGCGCTTCGGATGAAGCATGCGGCGCGGCAATTCGCGCGTACCTTCGAGGATGAAGGTATACGGGCCGGGCGTGGCCGCCTTTAGCAGACGGTATTGCACGTTATCGACGCGGGCGAAGGTGGCGATCTCGGACAGATCGCGGCAGAGCAGGGTGAAATGATGGCGCTCGTCCACCCCGCGCAGACGGCGGATGCGGTCGAGCAAGGGCGCGTCCCCGAGGTGTCCGCCAAGCGCATAGGCAGAATCGGTCGGGAAGGCTATCAGGCCGCCCGCGCGAACTATACCGGCAGCCTGGCGAACCAGCCTGGCTTGCGGCGACTCTGGATGCAGGGAGAAAAACTGGGCCATTAAAGAAAACGAAAACAGGCAATGAGATAAAAACGGCGTTTCACGACAAGCGCGACCACACAGGCGTCAGGCCGGGCGGCAGAGGCTGGCATCGGCCGACATCGACCACGCTTTCTGCTTCGCCATGAAAATCCGAACCGCGCGAAGCCAGCAGCCCGCGCTTGCGGGCGAGCTTGGCAAAGCGCAACACTTCTTTTTGCGTATGCGCCCCCGCCACTACCTCGATGGCCTCCCCGCCCGCGTCCATGAAGTCGGCGACGAGTTTATCCAGGGCCGCCGACGAAAGGCGATGGTAACGCGAGGGATGCGCGATTACGGCTATACCGCCCGCGCCGCGAATCCAGGCCACAGCCTCGTCGAGATTCGCCCATTCGTGCGAGACAAAGCCGGGTTTGCCGCGCGCGAGATAATGCTCGAATACAGTGTTGACATCGGGCATCAGACCGCTGGCGACGAAATGCCGCGCAAAATGCGCACGCCCGATCATCTCCGGGTTGCGCGCGAACCGGCGCGCGCCCTCCAGCGCATCACGCAATCCGATCCGTTCGAGTTCGTCGGCCATACGCCGCGCCCGGTCTTCGCGGCCACTGCGCACCCTCGCCAGACCGGCAAGCAGGGCCGGATTCTGCGGATCGACACCGAGTCCGACGATATGGATGGTCGTATCATCCACATATGACACAGAAATTTCAACGCCTGCCACGAAACGCAAGCCCAGCAAAGCAGCCTCCCGCGCCGCATCGGCCACGCCGGACAATTCGTCGTGATCGGTCAGCGCCAGCAGGTCTACGCCATTGGCATGCGCGCGGCGCAGCAGCGCGGAGGGGTCCAGATAACCGTCGGAAACGGTCGAGTGGCAATGCAGATCGGCGTTCATCACGCGATGATAGCAAACCGCGCGCCAAGACCAAGGCGACGGTTTCGCCTCAGCCGTCCGTGGCGAAATGATCGTAGCCGGATGGGATAGCGGCATGCAAACCCTTGCCTTCTTCGCGCAACAGCACCGGCCCGGCATTGGCGGCGAGATGGCCTATGCGGGTTAGCGGCAGGCCGAGCCGGCGGGCAATCGCCTCGATTTCCCCGCGCGCCGCTGGCGAAGCTGTAAAAAGCAGCTCGTAATCGTCGCCGCCCGCAAGCAGGCATTGGCGGGCAAATGCTTCGTCTACGCCGGTTTCGCGCAATGCCGTCATTGGCAACGCGGACGCATCGAGCACCGCTCCCAGGCCGGAGCGTTCGCACAAATGGCCGAGGTCGCCTACAAGACCATCGGAGACGTCGATCATTGCATGCACCGCGCCGCGCAAGGCCAGCCCCGCCTCGACGCGCGGCATAGGCCGGTACAGGGCGGCTGTCGCGCGGAAAGCATCGGCGAGACGGACGCGCCCTTGCAGATGAGCCAGCCCCAGCGCTGCCAGCCCTGGCTGGCCGGAAATCCACAAATCGTCTCCCGGTTCTCC
>JAIRWW010000267.1 GCA_031268685.1 Azoarcus sp. | reverse complement strand
GTCTTGAGCGAATAGAGAATGTCGGAATAGGCGGCGCGCAGTTCGGGTTCGACGAAGGAATTGGGTTCCGGGCGCAGGGTGTCGAGGTCGCAGATGGCGCGCAGCGGTTTGGGCAGGTGGATGTCCAGAAAATCCCGCGCCGTTTCTGGGTGGCCGAGGAATTTTTTGAAGACTGCGTCATGGGGGGTGGCAGAGCGTGTCATGCCCAGAGAATAACAGAACTTCGCCGCCCCTGGGAAAGGGCATTACCGTTCGCTCTGAAACCTGTCGAAAGGCATTGACCATGGAATCGCAGGCTTCAATCAGTGCGCTTCGTCCCAGTTCCGCCCCACGCCTACGTCCACCCATAGCGGCACGGCAAGTCTTGCGACGTTTTCCATCAGTCCGGGCAGGGTCGCGCGCAGGACGTCGAGTTCGCCGTCGGGGACTTCGAGCACGAGTTCGTCGTGGACTTGCAGCACCAGCCGCGATCGCAGGCCCGCGTCTCTCAGCCAGCGGTCGACGGCGATCATCGCCATCTTGATGAGGTCGGCGGCGCTGCCCTGCATGGGGGCGTTGATCGCGGCGCGTTCGGCGGCCTGACGCCGGGCGTATTGGCGAGCGGCGATGTCGGGCAGATGGAGACGCCGCCCGAATATGGTTTCGACGTAGCCTTGTTCGTGCGCAATGGCTTTGATCCCTTCCATATAGGCGGCGACGCCAGGGTAGCGGGCAAAGTAACGTCCGATCCAATTTTGGGCCGCGCCGCGTTCGATTCCGAGCGTCCGGGCAAGGCCATGCGCGCTCATGCCGTAGATGAGTCCGAAATTGATGACTTTAGCGTAGCGCCGCTGCTCGGCGCTCACGGCTTCCGGCGCAATGCCGAAGACTTCGGCGGCGGTGGCGCGGTGAACGTCTTCGCCGTGCGCAAAGGCATCCAGCAATCGAGCGTCGTTCGAGAGATGCGCCATGATGCGCAGTTCGATTTGCGAGTAGTCCGCCGAGACGATGACGTGGTCAGGCGGGGCGATGAAGGCGGCGCGGATGCGGCGGCCTTCCGCAGTGCGCACGGGAATGTTCTGCAAATTGGGATCGGCGCTGGCAAGCCGCCCGGTGACGGCAATGGCTTGCGAGAAACTGGTGTGCACCCTGCCCGTGAGCGGATTGACCATGCGCGGCAGTTTGTCTGTGTAGGTGCTTTTCAGCTTGGACAGGCCGCGATGTTCGAGCAGCAGCTTGGGCAGGGGATAGTCTTCGGCCAGCTCGCTCAGGATGTCTTCACTGGTGGAGGGCTGGCCGGTGGCTGTTTTTTTGCGTATCGGCATGCCGAGACGATTGAAGAGGATGTCTCCAAGTTGTTTGGGCGAACCGAGGTTGAAGGTTTCGCCCGCGAGCGCCCAGGCTTCGCGTTCCAGTTCGAGCAGGCGCCGCCCCAGTTCTTCGCTTTGCTGTGCAAGCGGGCGGGGGTCGATGAGTATGCCTGTCCGCTCCATATTCAGCAGCACGGAAAGCGTGGGTAGTTCCACGTCGCGGTAGAGCGCGGCAAGGGCGGGGACGGTTTCGATCCGCGGCCAGAGCGCCTGATGCAGCCGCAGGGTGACGTCGGCGTCTTCGGCGGCATAGGCAGTGGCTTCGTCGACTGCGACTTCGTCGAAGCTGATTTGCTTCGCGCCCGTGCCGCACACTTCGGTGTAGGGAATCGTGATCAGATTCAGATGGCGGCGGGCCAGATTGTCCATGTCATGGGCGCGGTCGCTTTCCAGCACATAGGATTGGAGCAGGGTGTCATGGAGAATGCCGCGCAGGAGAATGCCATGGTTGGCGAAGATGTGGGCGTCGTACTTGATGTTCTGGCCGAGCTTGGCGCGAGTGTCCGATTCCAGCCAGGGTTTGAGCCGCGCAAGCGCCTCGTCTCGCGGCAGTTGCGCGGGGGTGTCTACGCCACGATGGGCGAGCGGCAGGTAAAACGCTTCGCCCGGCGCGAAGGCAAACGAGATGCCCACCAGCCGCGCAGCGAGCGGGTCGAGGCAAGTGGTTTCGGTATCGATGGCAGTGAGATCTGCCGCTTCCAGACGGGCGAGCAGCGCGTCGAACGCGGGCCAGTCGACGATGGCGCTATAGCGGGAACGGTCGGGGGCGACAGCCGCCGCGCTGTTTTCTTCGCGCTGGAAGCGCCGGGCCAGACCATCATCCGCGGCTGTTTCTGCACGCACCGCGCCGCCAGTGCCGGAAGCGGGACCGGGGCCAGAGCCGGGGGTTTCCCGCAGCCAGCTTTTGAATTCGAGGCGCTCGTAAATCGCGGCGAGCGCCTGCCGGTCTGGCTGGCTGGCGGCGAGATCGTCAAGCCCACAAGGCAGGGAAATATCAGTCGCAACAGTGACCAGCCTGCGGCCCAGTGGGAGAAAGTCCAGATGCTGGCGCAGGTTCTCGCCAACTTTGCCGCCCACTTCGTGCGCATGCGCCACGAGATTGTCGAGGCTGCCATATTCGCCAAGCCATTTCACCGCCGTCTTGGGGCCGCATTTTTCCACGCCCGGGACGTTGTCCACTGTGTCTCCGACCAGGGCAAGGTAGTCGATGATGCGCGCGGGCGGCACGCCGAACTTGGCTTCTACGCCTGCTTCATCGAGCGTCTCGCCGCTCATGGTATTGACCCACAACACGCCGGGGCGCACGAGTTGGGTGAGATCTTTGTCGCCGGTGGAGATGACTACGTTCCAGCCGCGTTCGACCGCTTGCCGGGTCAGGGTGCCGATGACATCGTCGGCTTCGACGCCTTCGACCGAGAGCAGCGGCCAGCCTTCGGCTTTTACCGCTTCATGCAGCGGAGCGACCTGTGCGGCAAGGTCTTCCGGCATGGGCGGACGATGCGCCTTGTATTGCGGGTACCATTCATCCCTGAAGGTCGGCCCCTTGGCATCGAATACGCAAGCACGGCAATCCGCCTTGTAGTCTTCCGCCAGCCGACGTAGCATCGACAATACACCCCGTATAGCGCCGGTCGGCTCGCCGCGCGATGTGCGCAAATCGGGCAGGGCATGAAAGGCGCGGTACAAATAGCTGGAGCCATCGACGAGCAGCAGGGTAGTCATCGGAAACGATCCTCGCTGGCGGCGGTTTCATCCGCGCCGGACAAGCATGAAAAAAACAACGGACTTTTTATGAGTGCGAAAGAAAAAATACCGCCCGGCATAGCCGCTGCGCCGCATTACAACGGCCGCGAATCGTGGCGGATTTTTGGGATTATGGCAGAGTTCGTCGAAGCCACTGAGCGGCTCAACGCCATCCGCCCGGCGGTGTCGATCTTCGGCAGCGCCCGCATTGCGGCCGACCACCCTTATTACGCACTTGCCGAACGCATAGGGCGATTGTTGTCTGATGCCGGGTTCGCGGTCATCTCGGGCGGCGGGCCGGGCATCATGGAAGCCGCCAACAAGGGGGCGTTTTTCGGCAAAGGCCCTTCGGTCGGGCTCAACATCCAGTTGCCGATGGAGCAACAGTCCAACACCTACCAGGATATTTCACAGACTTTCCAGCACTTTTTCGCGCGCAAGTTCATGTTCGTGAAATTCGCAAGCGCCTACGTCGTCATGCCAGGCGGTTTTGGCACGCTCGATGAACTGCTCGAAGCAATGACGCTTGTGCAAACGCGCAAAAGCCGGCAGATTCCAATCATCCTCGTGCATGGCGCATTCTGGCGCGGCTTGCTCGACTGGTTCGCCGACCGGCTCGTCAGCGAAAAAATGATTTCCCCCGAAGATCTCGATCTGGTTCAGATCATCGATGAGCCGGAAGCCGTGGTCGAAGCCATTTTCAAACATTACGAGACGCGCGGCTTTATGCTACTGCCCGAGGAGCATGAAATCATGCTCAACCTCTAACTCCAACTCTTGAACGGAGAACGCCATCATGCGCCACCCCCCGCTTGTCGCCATCGCCTTCTGCGCCGGCCTGCTGGCCGCTGCACCGCTCGCCGCACAAGAAGAACCAGAAAACACTGAACTGCTGGACGAAGAATTGCCAGAAGTCACCATTGTCAAGCGCGGCGACGATACCATCGTCGAATTCCGCCTGCGCAACAAGCTCTATCTGGTCAGGGTCGAGCCGCGGCACGCCCCGCCGTATTACCTGATAGACCGCGACGGCAAAGGTCAATGGGTGCGGGACGAAAACGCACGGAAACTGGCTGTGCCAACCTGGGTGCTTACCAGTTGGTAAGCCGCCGCACATGTCCGTTTTTACCCTGCCTTCCGAGGAGGCGCTGGCGCACTGGCTGAACGACGGATATGCCATCGGCCAGTTGGCCGGCTTCGAGGGCATCGCCGGAGGCGTCCAGAACAGCAATTTTTTCGTCACCACTACGCTGGGACGCTATGTCCTGACGCTGTTTGAAGATATATCGCGCGCCGATCTGCCTTATTACCTGCACCTCATGGCCCATCTCGCCCGCCACGGGCTGCCCGTGCCCGCCCCGGTCGCAAACCGCGACAACGAATACCTGGGCACGCTGGCGGGCAAACCCGCGGTGCTTGTGTCACGCCTGCCCGGCGCCTCGGAAGCCAAACCAAACGCCGCGCACTGCGCCCGCATCGGCAGCATGCTCGCCGGACTGCATCTGGCCGGACACTCTTACGGACGGCGGCAAACCAATCCACGCGGTCCCCAATGGCGCGCACGAACCGCCGCCCTGCTCCGCTCGCATCTGCCCGCCAGCGAAGCGGCGTTGCTGGATGCTGAACTCCGCTTTCAAGCAGACACCGATCTCTCGCGCCTGCCTGCCGGCGCGATTCATGGCGATCTTTTCCGTGACAACGTATTGTGGTCGGACGAATTCATCAGCGGCGTAATCGACTTTTACTTCGCCGGTCATGATGTTTTGATTTTCGACATCGCCGTCACCGTCAACGACTGGTGCGGCACGCCAGCAGGCGAACTCGACCAGGCCCACGTGGAAGCCCTGCTCACCGCATATCATGCCGCGCGTCCATTTACCCAGGCCGAACACGCCGCCTGGCCCGCCATGCTGCGCGCGGCTGCCTTGCGCTTCTGGCTCTCAAGGGCCATCGACCGGTATCTGCCACGCGCTGGCGAGCTGGTAATGGTAAAAGACCCAGGTGAATACCGCGATATCCTGCTACAGCGCATGCGCTCCATTCCTCCCCTGCCTATTTCAGACCTCAAGCGATGACCGACACAGACCCGTCCCTCCACCCCGCGCCCGAGCAGCCGCAACACGGCGGCGAACATCACCATCGCAGCACGGGCCGCAGCATGAAAATCCGGCGCGTACCCATGCGGAACGGATGGTATTGGCTCATCGAAGGCTTCGCGCTCTGGCTGCGCAACCCCGCCTTCCTCAGTTTCATCACTTTCGGCAGCCTCATTGTGCTATTCGCCGCTCTCTTCATACCCTACATCGGCGAACTTATCGGCATGATGCTGGTTCCGTGCCTGACACTTAGCATCTACAACGGATGTCGAGCCATCGACCGCAGGCGTCGGCTCGGCCCGGAACTACTGCTGTCCGGTTTCCGCCGCCACACACTCGATTTGATCGTGGCGGGATTTTGCAATTTCATCGTCGTCAAAACCGTGTTGGAGAGCAGCAAACTGATCGACGGCGGCGCATGGTTGCAACTTCTCGAATATGCCGAAGAACCGGACATGATGACTCTCACGTCGCCCCACTTTCTTTACGCCTTTATCATGATGATGGCCTTGCTCATTCCCTGGGGTATCGCTTATCTGTTCGTGCCACAGATCATCGGCTGGTGGCGGCAACCGGTCATCCATGCCCTGTCCTCCAGTTTCATCGGCTGCCTGCGCAATTGGCTTCCACTCCTTGTCTACATGCTCTGCTACGCCTTTTTCGTCTGCATGCTGTCGGCGCTTGTCATCAACTTCTTCAATCTCGTAAAGGAAGGACTCGGCACACTGGCCTGCACCGTTTTCATACTGGCGATGTTCCCGATCCTGCTTGGCAGTTTCTACGTCGCAGCGCGCGACATTTTTGGCCTGCCACGCAGAAGGCGGCACAGACACCATCCAACTCACCCGCACAAACCCCAGGCACAAGAAACAGAAGCCACGCCAAGGCCGGGCGCGCAATCCGTCACTGCCCCCGCCCCTCGTCGTCGATTACATTAACCAGTCATTCCCGCACCCAACACAAATGAATACATCCAACCTGGAGCAAATCGTCGTCAGCGCCCTCGAAGACATCAAGGCGCGCGATATCGAAATCATCGACACCACCCGCCTCAGCTCGCAATTCGAGCGCATCATAGTGGCCAGCGGCGATTCCGGTCGCCAGACAAGGGCGCTGGCGCGCAACATCCTGAACCGGGTACATGCGGCTGGCGGCAAGGCGCTCGGCATCGAGGGCGAAGAAAACGGCGAATGGGTGCTTGTCGATCTGGGAGAAATCGTCGTACATGTCATGCAACCAGCCATCCGCGCCTATTACCGGCTCGAAGAACTCTGGACGGCCACGCCCGCCGCCTGCGGCGCGCCCAAGTCCTTGGCGCAGGGCGCGGGAGCATGAATTGAAACTCATCGTCGTCGCCATCGGCCACCGCATGCCCGCCTGGGTAGAAGCAGGCTTCGACGACTACGCCCGGCGCATGCCGCGAGAATTACCG
>JAIRWW010000081.1 GCA_031268685.1 Azoarcus sp. | reverse complement strand
GGAAGTGCTATGAGTTCCATCTATACCGCCAGCCGCCTCGCCCCCACCACCAGCCACGCGCCAAGCACGCTCTGCGCCAAATAGATCGCGCTCGATACTCCGTGCAGTATGGTGAATTTGTCGCGCACGGCGCTTTCCATCACGTCCATGGAATCCAAGCCCGCTTTGAGCGAGGCCATTTCCGCCTGGATGCTGAAGTAGCCCACCGCCACGCAGGCGAACATCACCACAATCACCCAAAAAAGTTTGTCGCGCAGAACCGCCCTGCCCCACCGCACAGCCATGAAAGCAAGCAGGTAAATCGCCGTCCCCATGCCTATCCATGCGATGACCGTAAAAAGCTGTCCGGCGATGTTGCCCGCCAGTACGCGGTCGCCAAGCATGGCGAAGAGCGTGGGCGCAGCAATGTAGCCGACCGTCCACATGCCGCCTGCCCACAACGCGACAAGCACCCGCGCGAGCGCACCGGCAAGACAGAGAGGCGCTGAACAATGCCGCTCGCCCTGAACTTGCCGGAGGGCATTATCCGTGGAATCCAGGGCTTCGCCAGATTCAGCCCGAAGGGGCAAGGATTGCTCAGGGCTGCTTTCCAAGAAAACGGTGTTCTCAGACATAAACGACATCGATGATTTCGTATTCGCGCGTGCCGCTGGGCGCTTGCACCTCGGCGACGTCACCGGCGTATTTCCCGATCAGGGCGCGGGCGACCGGGGAATTTACCGAAATTTTGCCCAACTTGATGTCGGCCTCGTCATCGCCGACGATCTGGTAGCTCACGTTTTTGCCGGAATCCATGTCTTCCAGCGTGACCGTGGCGCCGAAGACGCAACGCCCGTCGGCGTCGAGCAGCTTGGGGTCGATGATCTGGGCGTTGCCGAGTTTGCCTTCGACTTCGAGGATGCGGCCTTCGATGAAGCCTTGGCGCTCTTTGGCGGCGTCATATTCGGCGTTTTCGGACAGATCGCCGTGCGAACGCGCTTCGGCAATGGCGGCGATGACGCCAGGGCGATCTACAGTCTTGAGACGGTGCAGTTCGGCGCGCAAGGCTTCGGCGCCTGCAATGGTCAGGGGGATTTTATTCATTGGACTTATTTCAGCTTCGCGTGGAGTTCCTGCAGGGCATAGACTTCGAGACCGGCCAGATGGCGCATGCCCATGCATGCCGCCTGCGCGCCCTCGATGGTTGTGAAAACGGTGACTTTGGCCGCCAGCGCGCTGGTGCGGATGGAGCGCGAATCGGCAACCGCCTGCCGCTTGCCTTCGACTGTGTTGATGACGAGGGCGATTTCTTCGTTCTTTATTATGTCGACGATGTGCGGACGGCCTTCGTTGACTTTGTTGACGACTGTGACCGGCAGCCCGGCGGCTTCGATGACCGCGCCGGTGCCGCGCGTGGCAACGAGCGAGAAGCCCAGTCCGTGCAGATCGCGGGCGATTTCGACAGCCGCGGGGCGGTCGCGATGTTTGACGCTAATGAAGACTTTGCCCGAGGCCGGCAGCCGCACGCCAGCGCCAAGCTGGCTCTTGACGAAGGCTTCGGGAAAGCTTTCGCCCACGCCCATGACTTCGCCGGTCGATTTCATTTCCGGGCCGAGGATGGTGTCGACGCCGGGAAATTTGACGAAGGGGAATACGGCTTCTTTCACCGAGAAGTAGGGCGGTATTATTTCGCCGCGCACTCCCTGGCTTTGCAGGCTCTGCCCGGCCATGCAGCGCGCGGCGATTTTGGCGAGTTGCAGCGAACAGGCTTTGGAGACGAAGGGGACGGTGCGCGAGGCGCGCGGGTTGACTTCGAGCACGTATACGATGGCGGCGTCGCCCTCGCCCTGGATGGCGAACTGTACGTTCATGAGGCCGCGGACATTGAGCGCATACGCCATGGCTTTGGTCTGGCGGCGCAATTCGTCCTGCAAGGCGGGCGTGAGCGTGTAGGGCGGCAGCGAGCAGGCGGAATCGCCCGAGTGGACGCCAGCCTGTTCGATGTGTTCCATGATGCCGCCGATGATGACTTCTTCGCCGTCGGAGAGGGCATCGACGTCCACTTCGATGGCATCGTCGAGGAAGCGATCCAGCAGTACCGGGGATTCGTTGCTGACTTTAACCGCTTCGCGCATGTAGCGTTCGAGGTCTTTTTGTTCATGCACGATTTCCATCGCCCGCCCACCGAGCACGTAGGAAGGCCGCACGACCAGCGGGTAGCCGATTTCGGCGGCCAGCCGCACGGCGGCTTCGGGCGTGCGCGCGGTACGGTTGGGCGGCTGGCGCAGGCCCAGATCGTTCAGGAGTTTCTGGAAACGCTCGCGGTCTTCGGCGGCGTCGATCATGTCCGGGCTGGTGCCAATGATGGGCACGCCGTTTTCTTCCAGCGCACGCGCGCGCTTCAGGGGCGTCTGGCCGCCGAATTGGACGATGACTCCAGCCGGGTTTTCGACATGCACGATTTCGAGGATGTCTTCAAGCGTAATCGGCTCAAAGTACAGGCGGTCGGATGTGTCGTAGTCGGTGGAGACGGTTTCCGGGTTGCAGTTGACCATGATGGTCTCGTAGCCGTCTTCCCGCAGCGCCAGCGCCGCATGCACGCAGCAGTAGTCGAATTCGATGCCCTGCCCGATGCGGTTCGGCCCGCCGCCGAGCACCATGATTTTTTTCTTGCCGGTGGGGCGCGCCTCGCATTCTTCCTCATAGGACGAATACATGTAGGCGGTGGATGTGGCGAATTCGGCAGCGCAGGTATCGACGCGCTTGAATACCGGTCTGACGCCGAGCGTGTGCCGCGCCAGCCGCACGGCGGTCTCGTCGCTGTTGAGCAGCTTGGCCAGGCGGCGGTCGGAAAAACCTTTTTTCTTCAGGCCGCGCAGTTCGTCCGCGCCGAGCGCTTTGAGCGAGCGGCCGCCGAGCGCTTTTTCGCTGGCGACGATGTCTTCGATCTGGGCCAGGAACCATGGGTCGATCCGGGTAAGCTGGAAGAGCCGGTCCAGGCTGTAGCCCTCGCGGAAGGCCTGCCCCAGGTACCAGATGCGCTGCGCGCCGGGGGCGGCGAGTTCGTGTTCGAGGTCTTCGTGGTCGGTTTCTACTTCGTCCAGCCCGTAGACGCCGACTTCCAGCCCGCGCAGGGCTTTCTGAAAGGATTCCTGGAAGGTGCGCCCGATCGCCATTACTTCGCCCACCGATTTCATTTGTGTGGTCAGGCGGTCGTTGGCTTGCGGAAATTTTTCGAAGGCGAAGCGCGGTACTTTGGTGACGACGTAGTCGATGGAGGGTTCAAAGGATGCTGGTGTGACGCCCCCGGTGATGTCGTTCCGGAGTTCGTCGAGGGTATAGCCCACGGCGAGCTTGGCTGCGACTTTGGCGATGGGGAAGCCCGTGGCTTTGGAGGCCAGCGCCGAGGAGCGCGACACCCGCGGGTTCATTTCGATCACGATCATGCGTCCGTCTTTGGGATCGATGGCGAACTGCACGTTGGAGCCGCCGGTATCGACGCCGATCTCGCGCAGCACCGCAATCGAGGCGTTGCGCATGATTTGGTATTCTTTGTCGGTCAGTGTCTGCGCCGGGGCAACGGTGATCGAATCGCCTGTGTGCACGCCCATGGGGTCGAGGTTTTCGATCGAGCAGATGATGATGCAATTGTCTTTTTTGTCGCGTACCACCTCCATCTCGAACTCTTTCCAGCCCAGCAACGATTCTTCGATCAAAAGTTCGTTGGTCGGGCTGGCCTCCAGCCCGCGCTTGCAAATTTCGTGGAATTCTTCGGTGTTGTAGGCGATACCGCCGCCAGTGCCGCCCAGGGTGAAGCTCGGACGGATGATGACGGGAAAGCCGATGCCGCCCTGCACCTGCACGGCTTCTTCCATGCTGTGCGCGATGCCCGAGCGCGCCGACCCCAGGCCGATGCGGGTCATTGCATCTTTGAACTTGAGCCGGTCTTCGGCTTTGTCGATGGCTTCTTTCGAGGCGCCGATCAGTTCGACGCCGTATTTTTCCAGCACGCCGTTCTTCGCGAGGTCGAGCGCGCAATTGAGCGCCGTTTGCCCGCCCATCGTCGGCAGGATGGCATCCGGGCGTTCCTTCTCGATGATGCGCTCGATCACCTGCCAGGTGATCGGCTCGATGTAGGTGACGTCGGCGCTGACCGGGTCGGTCATGATCGTCGCCGGATTGGAATTGACCAGCACGACGCGGTAGCCCTCTTCGCGCAAGGCTTTGCACGCCTGCGCGCCAGAGTAGTCGAACTCGCACGCCTGCCCGATGACGATCGGGCCGGCGCCTATGATCAGGATGGTCTGGATGTCTGTACGTTTAGGCATTTT
>JAIRWW010000153.1 GCA_031268685.1 Azoarcus sp. | reverse complement strand
GAAGTGGCGCGCCGGGGGCTGGAAGCGCGTTTTCACAAGGGTTTGCGGATCACCGATCCGGCCACTATGGAATGCGTGAAGGCGGCGATGGCGGTGACGCGCTTCGAGGTCGAGGCGCTGCTTTCACAAGGTCTGCCCAATACGCCGATGGCGGGCGGTTATATGCGGGTGACGGGGGGCAATTTCATTACCGCGCGTCCGGTCGGAGTGGTCGATGGCATCGACTATCAATACACGGGCGCGGTGCGCAAAGTCATAGCGGAAGAAATCAATGCCGATCTCGATCAGCAGAACGTGGTGTTGATTACGCCGCTCGGCATGTCGCCAACGGGCGAAATCTTCAATATGTGCATGGAGGAAGTCGCCGAGGCGGTGGCGGTGGCGGTCGAGGCAGAGAAGCTGATTTACTTGTGCGACGCGCCGGGGCTGTTGGATGGCGATGGCGCTCTCATCGCTTCGGTCACTGCCGATGAGGCGCAACAGCATTTCGATGCCGGCGAAGGGCTGACCGAGGATTTGCATTTATATCTACCATGCGCGATCCGCGCGACGCGGCGCGGGGTAGGGCGCTGCCACCTTGTCGACCGCGATAAGGACGGCGCGCTGTTGCTGGAGTTTTTCACGCCCGCCGGTGTGGGGACTGTGGTGTCGCGCGATCCGCTTTTCCACGTGCGCGAGGCCACGGTCGACGATGTGGGCGCGCTGGTGGCGCTTATTTCGCCGATGGAAGCCGACGGCACGCTGGTGCGGCGCGGACGCGAATTGCTCGAACGCGAAATCGGCCGTTTTTCGGTGGTCGAATACGACAATATGTTGGTGGGTTGCGCCGCGCTTTATCCGTTTTCAAAAGATAATGCCGCCGAACTGGCTTGCCTTGCCGTGACGCCGGAATACCGCCGCGCCGGTCTGGGCGAGCAATTACTGCATCGAATCGAACGAAGAGCGCGTAGTGACGGGCTGGATCGCCTGTTCGTACTCACTACGCGCACGGCGCACTGGTTCCGCGAGCGCGGCTTCAGCGAGACCGGCCCTGAGATGCTGCCGCGCCAGAAGCGTGAACTTTACAACCTGCAACGACGGTCTAAAGTGTTCGTCAAAATGCTGTAAACAGCTAGAATACGCAGCTTGATCTTTTGAGGGAGTACGGAACGATGACCCGCATGGTCAATTGCGTAAAGCTCGGGCGCGAGGCGGAAGGTCTCGAACGTCCGCCTGTGCCGGGCAAGCTGGGTGAGCGCATCTTCAAGAACGTCTCCAAGGAAGCCTGGCAGCAATGGGTTAGGTACCAAACCATGCTTATCAACGAAAACCGTCTCAACCTGATGGAAGTTCGCGCGCGCCAATATTTGTCCGAGCAAATGGAAAAGCATTTCTTTTCCGGCGAGGCCGACCAGATTTCAGGCTTCGTGCCGCCATCGGCGCCCTAGGCGCTGGCGTGATGACCACGGCGCGTTTCTTTCAAGCATCCTCACATTCTGCTGACGCATGACGCTCTTATTGATGCTCTTTTCGCTGGTGGCCGTACTGTTGCTCGAACAGGTGCGCCCATCGCCTGTAAAACGGCTCGTGCTCGATCCCCTGCGTGCGCTCGTCTCGCGCGTCTCCGGGGCTTGCGGCCGCGGGCGCGAGCGGCTGGCATGGGGGCTGGTCGTCCTGACCGGGACTGCGCTGTGCGCGTTTGCCGCATGTCTGCTGCCCTTGCTGCTGTGCATCGTCTTTACCGTTGGCGTACTCTATCTCACCTTGGGCTTTCGCCACGAAAGCCATTTCTTCACCGACATACATCTCGCCCTGCGCATGCAGGAACTCGGCACCGCGCGTTGCCTGCTGGCCGAATGGCGGGGCGGACAATACGAAGACGCAGATGCCGACGAAGTGGCGCGTCTGGCCATCGAGCAGGCGCTCGTGGCTTCGCACCGCAACGTGTTCGGCGTCATTTTCTGGTTCGTTATCCTTGGCCCCTGCGGGGCGGTCATGTACAGGCTGGCCCGTTTCCTTCATGACGAATGGGGAGGGCGGCAAGACATCGTCCCGGAAGGCTACGGACAATTCGCGCGCCATGCTTTTTTCATCATCGACTGGCTGCCGTCACGGCTGACCGCAATCCTGTTTGCGATCGGGGGAAACTTCGAGGATGCGGTGTTTTGCTGGCGCGCCCAATCCGTGCTGTGGCCGGATCGCGGCAATGCCGTCCTGGTGGCCAGCGGAGCGGGCGCGCTCGGCTTTCGCCTGGGATCGGTTCCGGGCGAGGGAAGCGATGCGAGTGTTCTGGATGTCGGTGTCGGTGACAAGGCCGGCGTTGACGATATGCAAGCCACGGTCGGCCTCGTTTGGCGGGCGCTGGTCGTGTGCCTGGTGCTGCTGGCCCTGACGGCGGTCGCCGTATGGGTCGGCGGCTGATTTTCACAAAATGAGGAGAAGTCAATGGCTGTTCGTGAAATAGTTGTTTTGAGTGCCGCCCGTTCCGCGGTGGGCGGGTTCGGCGGTTCCCTTAAAGACATGGAGCCGTCCGAACTGGGGGCTCTGGTAATCAAGGAAACCATTGCACGTTCCGGCGTCGACCCTAAAGACATCTCCTTTGCCGCCGTGGGCAACATCATGCCGACGGATCCGCGCTACCCATACGTTGCGCGCGTCGCCACCATACAGGGCGGCCTGCCAATGAATTCCATCGCGTTCGCGGTCAATCGCCTTTGCGGTTCGGCCATGCAAGCGCTCGTTTCATCGGCGCATGCCATCATGCTGGGCGACGCCGACTACGCGCTCGCTGGCGGGGTGGAAGTCATGTCGCGCGCCGCCTACATGCTGCCGGCCTTACGCTTCGGTGCGCGCATGGGCGAGACCTCGGCGTTCGACTCCATGGTTTCGGTCATCACCGATCCATTCGGCGTCGGCCACATGGGCGTAACCGCTGAAAACCTGGCGGTCAAGCACGGCATTACCCGCGAAGAACAAGACGCCTTCGCGCTGGAATCGCAAAAACGCGCGGGCGCCGCCTTGCTGGCCGGCTACTTCAAGAGCCAGATCGTGCCGATCACCCTCAAGACCCGCAAGGGTGAAGTCGTGTTCGATACCGACGAGCACCCCAAGCCGGGCACCACACTGGAAGCCCTTGCCAAGATGCGGCCAGCCTTCAAGAAAGACGGTACGGTTACGGCGGGCAACGCCTCGGGCGTCAATGACGCCGCCGCCTTCCTCGTGCTGGCCGATGCCGCCAAGGCCGCTGCCGCCGGGTACAAGCCGATTGCACGTCTCGTCGCCTACGCCATTGCCGGCGTGCCCAACGATGTCATGGGCGAAGGTCCGATCCCCGCCACCCAACTCGCCTTGAAACGCGCCGGCCTCACGCTCGACCAGATCGACGTGATCGAATCCAATGAAGCCTTTGCCGCGCAATCCTTGACCGTTGCCAAGGTGCTCGGTCTCGATCCGGCCAAGACCAATCCCAATGGCGGCGCGATCGCCATCGGGCATCCAGTGAGCGCCACCGGCGGCGTAATCATCACCAAGCTGCTGCACGAAATGCAACGTCGCAATGCCCGCTACGGGCTGGCGACGATGTGCATCGGCGGCGGCCAGGGAATCACCACCATTTACGAACGCCTCTGATTTGGCTGTCGGATTTGGAGAAACGGCGTCCGCGGGCGCCGTTTTTTATGGAAGCATTTCGTTTGCCTCGGCATATTCCCTATCTGCACGGATAGAATCAATTTGCTGCGGAATTTGGTTTATAGTGTTGCGCGAATTTGTAGTCTGTTTTTTTCCCTTGGTGGAATTACTTATGACAGAGAAAACTTTACCCGCCGCGGCGGGATGGCAATGGTGGCAATCGGCCTTTGGATTACTGTTGCGTGCACCCAAGTCCGTGCTTCTGTATCCTATGCTGTTTGCCTTGTTTTTTTGCGCGATTTTTCTCGTACTATCTTTTGTGCTGGCTTTATTGGCTCCTTCTATGCCGGTCGTTGCGGTTCTGGTCGTCGTGCTTGTGATGCTTGCAACAGGGATGCTGTCCCCCGCATTAATGCTCGGCTTAATGTCCATCTTCCGCAGTGCAGACCAAGGGGAAAGCCCCTCGATGGCCGCTTTTATGCAACCCTTTAGGGAACGGCTACTGCCTTTGGTGGCTGCGGGACTCCTCATTGCCGGTTTCTCCATAATAGTGCAGTTCGTCGTCACTGCTATAAGCGGCCTGGGTATAGACGGATTGCTGGCAATGTATACGTACACTGACGATATTTACGATATTTCTTCCACGGAAACATTGGCTGGCATGGGTCTTCTGCCCTTGCTTCTCTCTTTGCTCGTAACCACCGTCTCCATGATGCTTGTATGGTATTCATACTTTCTTGTTGGATGGCATGACAGGCCAGTTATAAGCGCGCTCAAGGAAAGTTTCACGGCCGCCCTGAAAAACTGGGCGCCCTTCCTAGTGTGTTTTCTTGTGTATTTTGTCGGTGCAATAGTCGTCGCTATTGTTTTGTCCGTGCTTGCAGTCATTTTGGTGTGGATTCTCCCGAAGTGGATACTATTCCTCATCGGCATCGTCGGAGTCATAGTATTTGCTGCCGTCGTCATGGCTCTTCTGTATGGTGTTTGGTATTACAGTTATAAAACGGTGTTCGGGGAACAAGAGCCGACGCCGAAATAAGCCGGAAAGCCTAAACCAGAAAACCAATGCAAAAGAGCCTGTGCGACGTCCGATTTGCCGAAACCGGGCGGCTTAGACGTCGCTACTGGTATCTTGGCACAGCAGTCGAAAAGCTCGTAATTCATCTATTGGTCTCCAGGTTCTACTTGCTCCGAGTATATTTGAAGGCATTTTCCCGTAAAATCATTGCCTTTGGCAAAATTCGCCCGAATGGACGGAAATCGCCTGCTGCCTTCCTAGGGTTTGCGCTATTGATTGGCGCGGGAAACGGCCTTATCGTTGTGCGACATAATCAACCGCTAAAATGCCGCGGACGCTTCGTCCGGGCCTAGGAGGAGAAAGATGTCTGACGACACAAGCAAACAACAGGCAGCAGCCGTGCAGGCCATGATGCAAGCCGGACAGGCGATGATGCGCGGTTTTTTCGACACGCTGGCGAAGCAGCAGGTTGCATTACAAGATACGACGGGCGCGGCGGTATCGAGCCTGCCCTTGCCCGATTCGGAGACGCTGGCGCAGTTCCAGCAGGAATTCGCCACCCGGCACATGGCGCTGTGGTCATCGATGGTCGCACGCAAGCAGGGGGAAGACGTGGAACCGGTCGCAGCGCCCGAGGCAGGGGATAAACGCTTCGAGTCGCCGGAGTGGGCTGCAAATCCGATGTTCGATTATCTGCGCCAAGCCTACCTGATCAATTCCGGTTTTCTGCGGCAGGTTTCCGATAGCGTGCCGCTCAACGACGGCCGCGCCAAGGCGCGCTTGCAGTTTTTGACCCGGCAGTATATCGACGCGCTGGCCCCGAGCAATTTTGCGGCAACCAATCCGGAATTCATCCGCGCCGCGCTCGACACCAAAGGCGAGAGCATTACGCGCGGCATACAAAATTTGCTCTCCGATCTCGAAAAAGGGCGAGTGTCGATGACCGACGAGAGCGTGTTCGAGGTTGGCGGCAATCTTGCCATCACGCCGGGCGCGGTGATTTACGAGAACGATCTGATCCAGTTGATCCAATATTCGCCGCTGACCGAAACGGTTGCGCAAACGCCGCTGCTGATCGTGCCGCCGTGCATCAACAAGTACTACATCCTGGATTTGCAAGCTGAAAACTCGTTCGTGCGCTATATCGTCGAGCGGGGACATACCGTGTTTTTGGTGTCGTGGAAGAACGCGGGGCCGTCCGAGTCTGGAAAGACTTGGGACGATTACATCCAGGAAGGGCCGCTTACGGCGCTGGAAGTCGTGCGCAATGTGACCAAGGTCAAGAAGCCCAACGTCCTCGGCTTCTGCGTCGGCGGCACCATTCTTGCCTCGGCGCTGGCTGTGGCGCGGGCGCGTGGTGAAGACCCTGTCGCCAGCGTGACCTTTCTGACGACTTTGCTCGATTTTTCCGACACCGGCGAAATCGGTTGCCTGATCGACGAGGCGAGCGTGAGCGCGCGCGAGGCTGCCATCGGCAAGGGCGGCCTGCTGCGCGGCCAGGAACTCGCCAATGTTTTTTCTTTCCTGCGCGCCAACGATCTCGTCTGGCAATACGTGGTCGGCAACTATCTCAAGGGCGGCACGCCGAGAGCATTCGACCTGCTGTTCTGGAATTCGGATGCGACCAATCTGCCGGGGCCATTCCTTGCGTGGTATTTGCGGAACATGTACCTCGAAAACAATCTGCGCCTGCCTGGACGCCTGTCCATGCTCGGGCAGAAGGTCGATCTTGGCAAGATCAACGCGCCGACCTATTTCTTCGCAGCGCGCGAAGACCATATCGTGCCCTGGAAGACTTCTTATCTTGGGCGCGCGCTCTTGGGGGGCGAAACCACCTTCGTCCTTGGGGCGAGCGGGCATATTGCCGGTACGATCAACCCGGTTTCAAAAAACCGGCGCAGCTATTGGACGAGTCCGCACGCGCTCACCTCGCCAGACGAATGGCTGGCGGGGGCGGAAGAACATCCGGGAAGCTGGTGGGTGCACTGGAACGAATGGTTGAAGGCATTCGACGGCCGCCAGGTAGCGGCGCGCGGCAGGCTTGGCAACGCACAGTATGAGCCGGGTGAACCCGCGCCCGGACGCTATGTGAAGGCGAGGGCCTGAAGCCCCGGCCCGGCGGCGCTTTCAGGCCGCCGGGCCGGTAGGCCGCGCTGGAGTTTTGCGCCATTCAGAAGATAAAGGGCTTGAAAGCTATATGGGGCATCCCCACATGGACAGGCGGTAGTAACTTGCCTTGACATGGAGAGCACCATATGACCCAAGCCGCTGAAACGCTGAACTTTCAGGCCGAGGTGCAGCAGCTGCTGCACCTGATGATTCATTCGCTGTATTCCAACCGCGAAATTTTCCTGCGCGAACTGATCTCAAATGCATCGGATGCCTGCGACAAGCTGCGCTTCGAGGCTATAGACAAGCCAGGCTTGCTCGAAGGGGATGGCGATCTGGCCATTCGCATTGCTTTCGATGCCGAAGCGAAAACGATCACGATCAGCGATAACGGCATCGGGATGAGCCGCGATGAAGCTGTCGCCAACCTTGGGACAATCGCAAAGTCCGGCACGCGCGAATTTTTCGGGCAACTGACGGGCGATCAGCAAAAAGACGCGCATTTGATCGGGCAGTTCGGCGTCGGTTTTTATTCTTCTTTCATCGTCGCCGACAAGGTGACGGTGCTGACCCGTAGCGCGGGTTTGCCAGCCTCGGAGGCTGTGCGCTGGGAATGCACCATGAATGGCGACAATGCGGGCGCGTACACCGTCGAGACTGCCGAGCGCGCGGCGCGCGGCACCGAAATCACGCTCCATTTGCGCGAGGGGCAGGAAGATTTACTTTCGGGCTGGCAACTAAAGAGCCTGATTCGCAAGTATTCCGACCATATCGTCCAGCCCATCCTGATGAAAAAGGAAAAGTGGGACGAGGAGAAAAAGGCCGAAATCCAGAGCGACGAGGATGAAACCGTCAATCAGGCCAATGCGCTATGGGCGCGTCCGCGCAACGAAATCAGCGACGACGACTACAAGGCGTTCTACAAGCACATCGGCCACGATTACGAGGAACCGCTGGCCTGGACGCACGCAAAGGTGGAAGGCCGCCAGGAATATACGCAACTGCTTTACATTCCGGGACATGCGCCGTTCGATTTGTGGGATCGCAATGCCCGGCATGGAATCAAGCTTTATGTGCGGCGCGTTTTCATCATGGACGATGCCGAAAAGCTGATGCCGCTGTATCTGCGCTTCGTGCGCGGGGTGGTTGATTCCGCCGATTTGCCGCTTAATGTTTCGCGCGAAATTCTCCAGGAGTCGCGCGACATCGACACGATCCGCCAGGGCTGCACGAAGAAGGTGCTTGGCCTGCTCGAAGGGCTTGCCGACAGCGAGGATGCGGCGGAAAAAGAGAAGTACGCAAAATTCTGGAAGGAATTTGGACGTGTACTGAAAGAAGGCGTTGGCGAGGATTTTGCCAACAAAGAGAAGATTGCCGGTTTGCTGCGCTTTGCCTCTACGCATGCCGACACGGCGGATGAGTCCGTTTCGCTCAAGGATTACATCGGGCGGATGAAGGAAGGGCAGGAAAAAATCTACTACGTCACCGCCGAAAGCTTCAATGCTGCCCGGAACAGTCCGCATCTCGAAGTTTTCCGCAAGAAAGGCATAGAGGTGCTTTTGCTTTCTGATCGCGTCGATGAATGGGTGACGGGTAATTTGACCGAATTCGACGGCAAGCCGCTCGTCTCGGTGGCGCGCGGTGGACTCGACCTCGGCAAGCTTGAAGACGAGGCCGAAAAGAAAGAAACCGAACAGGCTGCCGACGAATACAAGGCGCTGCTCGAAAGAATGAAAACGAGCCTCGGCGAACGGGTGAAGGATGTGCGGGTGACGCTGCGCCTCACTGATTCTCCTGCCTGCCTCGTCGCCGACGAGCACGACCTTGGCACGAACCTGGGCCGCATCCTCAAGGCCGCCGGACAGGAAGCGCCTGTCTCGAAGCCCATTCTCGAAATCAACCCCCATCATCCTGCGGTGCTGCGCCTCAAGGGCGAGGACGAACAGTTCGATGATTGGGCGGCGGTGCTCTTCGATCAGGCGCTGCTCGCCGAGGGCGGCACGCTGGACGATCCGGCGAGTTTCGTCAAGCGTATCAACCAGTTGATGTTGGCGATGAGCGCGGGCTGATCCGGCGATTCAGGCGCTGGCGGTGTCCGCCGCCAGCGCGATGAGATGTTCGAGCGCCGCCGCGGTCGCTTGGCTACGAACGGCTTCGCGGTCGCCGGGAAAATGGCGCGTTTCGACGAAAGCATCGCCGTGCCGCTGTTGCCAGGCCAGGCATACGGTGCCTACTGGTTTGCCCGGACTGCCGCCATCCGGGCCGGCGATGCCGGTGATGGTCGCCGCAATGTCGGCGTGGCTATGGGCGAGCGCGCCGGCAAGCATTTCGCACGCCGTCTCCTCGCTCACCGCGCCGTGGCGGGCGAGCGTAGCGGGGGAGACGCCGAGGAGTTCGACTTTCGATTCGTTGGAATAGGTGACGAAACCGCGCTCGAACCAACTGGAACTTCCTGCGATAGCAGTAACGGCGGCGGTCAGGCTGCCGCCGGTGCAGGATTCCGCCGTGGCGAGTCTCCAGTTTCGCGCCCTCAGGGCTTCACCCAAGCGGGCGGCGAGTTCGCTATCCATGTTCAGGCTCCGGGCAAAAGCTGGCAGAGGTGGACGAGCGCGGCCAGCGCCAACAGGGTGTATGCGGCTGCGAGCAAATCGTCGAACATCACGCCGAAGCCGTTTTTGAAATGGGCGTCGGCCTGGCGGATCGGCGGCGGTTTGATGATGTCGAAAAGCCGGAAAAGCGCTACGGCGACGGCTTGCCACAGGAAACTTGCGGGGGCGAAGAAAAGCACGAGCCAGGTTGCCACCATTTCGTCCCAGACGATTGCGCCGTGATCTGGAACGCCGAGCGCCTGCCCGGTGCGCTGGGCCGCGAAAATCCCCACAACGAAAAGGACGAGGAGCAGGGCAGGGAAGGCCATTTCCGAAAATGGCGCGCGCAACAAGGGGTAGAGCAACCACGCCGCCAGCGTACCGGCGGTGCCGGGCGCGATTGGCGACAGGCCGGAGCCGAAGCCAAGAGAAAGCAGATGAACGGGATGGCGCAGGAGACTGGGGGAAGGGCGAGGGTCCATGGGGGAGGGATGGCTGAGAAAAGTTTCGTAAGGTTATCAGGTCTTTCTGGGGTATCGGGCATTCTTGTGCATGGGGTACGATTCTGACAGAATGGCGCGCCTGTATGTATGGACGCACGGGGCTGTTATCCCGCCAGATTCGAGCGCCACGCGGACAAGCTGGCGGCGGATGTGGCAATGAGAGGGAAATCGGCTGCATCGTGAGGTGAGAGTTTTTCTTTTTTGGTTTTTCATGATTCCTGGAATGAACCTGCGTAACTGGATGGCTTGGGCGCCTGGGCTGGAGACGTCAGAGGCATGGAGGCAATGGGCTTTGTCCGGCAATGCCGCGCCGCCGCCCGCTCAGGAGGGCGTATTGCCGCCGCTCAAGGAAATCCCGCCACTTTTGCGCCGCCGGGCGCATGCGATGGGGCGCGCCGCCCTGCATGTGCTTTCCCGGCCGGAACTGCCGTACCAAGGGCAGCCTATCGTCTTGTGCAGCCGTTTTGGAGAAATCCGGCGTTCGTTCGATTTGCAATGCGAACTGATGCGTGAAGGCCAGGTTTCTCCGCAGCAGTTCAGCATGGCGGTACATAACGCAACGGGCGGCCTGTTCATGATGGCGAAAAAGGCGTGCGCCCCCCTGACGGCGCTGGCCGCTTGCGAGGAAGGCGCGCTCGCCGGTTTGCAGGAAGCGTTCGCCGGACTTGCGGATGGCGCAAGCTCCCTGTGGCTGCTGTATTGCGAGGAACCCTTGCCCGTGGAATATCGTCCGTTTCTGGACGATGCCGGATGTGAGCGCGATGTGCATTTCGCTGTTTTGCTTGAACTCGTCCCCGGGGGCGAATTTCATCTCGCGCCCGAGGCGGATGGGGGTTATGCCGCGAGCCGCACTGCTTCGCCGCTGGATTTGTTCGCTTTTCTCCTGCGGCCCGCGGAAGAGAGTATTTGCCTTTCGCCGCGCGGCAATTGGACCTTGCGGCGGGCGGTTTCGCGCGAAGGCTGAGGAAACGCCAGATGCCGGACAGGCTTTTACGTACCGTCGCCACTGGATTCTGTTTTACGGTTTTCGGCCTGCTCGGGCTTGCGGTGCTTTGCGTATTTTTCCCGCTGCTTCGCCTTTTTGGGCGTTTTCGTTCCGGCGGGGATGATCCGCAATACCGTGCGCGCACGCTCGTCCATCAGTGGATGGGCAGGTTTACGCGCATCATGGTTTCATGCGGAGTGATCAGCTATGAGGTGCGCCACGCGCAAAAGCTGGATAGGCAAGGGCTGCTCGTCGTTGCCAATCATCCCTCGCTGATCGATGTCGTGTTCCTGCTTTCGCTTCTCCGGCGGCCCAATTGCGTGGTCAAGACCAGTTTGCAGACGAATCTTTTTACACGCGGGCCGGTGAGAAGCGCAGGTTTCATCGGCAATGCGGATGGCCCCCAACTCATAGATGAATGCGTGGCATCCGTGCGTGCAGGCGACAATCTGGTGATTTTTCCGGAAGGGACGAGAAGCCTGACTCATGATGGCGTATTGAGTCCCATGAAACGAGGCGCGGCCAATATCGCTTTGCGCGGCAATATCGATCTGACGCCGGTGGTAAT
>JAIRWW010000263.1 GCA_031268685.1 Azoarcus sp. | reverse complement strand
AACTCGCCCAGCGAATCCCAGCGCAAATGGTTTTCTTCGGTGAGTTGCTGCACGTGCTTGGGCGCGGAGCCGCCCGCGCCGGTTTCGTACATGCCGCCGCCCGCCATCAGCGGCACGATGGATAGCATTTTGGCGCTGGTGCCCAGTTCCATGATCGGGAACAGGTCGGTGAGGTAGTCGCGCAGGATATTGCCGGTCACGGCAATGGTGCCGATGCCGCGCACGACGCGCTCCAGCGTGTAGCGCATGGCCCTGACCTGCGACATGATGCGGATGTTCAAACCCGTGGTGTCGTGCTCGGCCAGATAGGTTTTTACTTTTCTGATGAGTTCGGCTTCGTGCGGACGGTAGCCGTCGAGCCAGAACACCGCTGTCATGCCGGATTGGCGGGCGCGGGTGACGGCCAGCTTCACCCAGTCGCGGATCGCCGCGTCCTTGGCTTGGCACATGCGCCAGATGTCGCCTTCTTCGACGTTTTGCGACAGCAGCACTTCGCCGGTGGCGATATCGACGATGTTGGCGACGCCGTCTTCGGGAATCTCGAAGGTTTTGTCGTGCGAGCCGTATTCCTCGGCCTGCTGCGCCATTAAGCCGACATTGGGCACAGTGCCCATGGTTCGGGGATCGAAGTTGCCGTTGGTCTTGCAGAAGTTGAGCATCTCCTGGTAGATGCGGGCGAAGGTCGATTCCGGCATTACCGCCTTTACGTCGCGCTGCTTGCCGTCAGCGCCCCACATTTTGCCGCCGTTGCGGATCATCGCTGGCATTGAGGCGTCGACGATGACGTCGTTGGGCGAATGGAAATTGGTGATGCCCTTGGCCGAATCCACCATCGCCAGATCGGGGCGCAGTTCGTGGCAGGCGTGCAGGTCGCGGATGATTTCGTCGCGCTGCGATTCCGGCAGGACTGCGATTTTTTCTTCAAGGTCGGCCATGCCGTTGTTTACATTGACGCCCAGTTCTTTGAAGAGCCGCGCGTGCTTGGCGAAGGCTTCTTTGTAGTAGATGCGGACGCAATGGCCGAAGACGATGGGGTGCGAAACTTTCATCATCGTCGCCTTGACGTGCAGCGAAAACAGGACGCCAGCATCGCGGGCATCGTTCATCTGTTCTTCGTAGAATTCGCAGAGCGCCTTCCTGCTCATGAACATGGAATCTATGATCTCGCCTTCCAGTAGCGATACTTTTGGCTTGAGGAGAAGCGTCTTGCCGCTTTTGGTCAACAGTTCCATCTTCACGTCGCGAGCGCGGTCGAGCGTGAGCGATTTTTCGCCATGGTAGAAGTCGCCGCTGCGCATGAAGGAGGCATGCGTCCGGGATGCCTGCTTCCATTTGCCCATTGAGTGCGGATGCTTTTTCGCGTAGTTCTTCACCGACAGCGGCGCGCGTCGGTCGGAATTGCCCTCGCGCAGTACGGGGTTTACCGCCGAGCCGAGGCAGCGGGCGTAGCGGGTCTTGAGCGCATCTTCTTCTTTTGTCTGCGGGTTCGCCGGGTAATCGGGAATTTTGTAGCCCTTGCCCTGCAACTCGCGGATTGCCGTCACCAGTTGCGGTACGGAGGCGCTGATGTTGGGCAGCTTGATGATGTTGGCTTCGGGCCGCTGCGTCAGCTCCGTCAGGCTGGAGAGAGTATCCGGCACTTTTTGCGCATCGGAGAGGTAGTCGGGAAATTCGGCAAGGATGCGCGCGCCCAGCGAAATGTCGGCCTCGGCGATCCGGATGCCCGCAGGCGCGGCAAACGCGCGAACCACAGGCAAAAAGGCAGTGGTCGCCAGCATTGGGGCTTCGTCGGTGATGGTGTATACGATGGTCGGCTGCTCGGACGGCATGATGGGTTTCTCCCTTGATGTTGTGTCATTGAAACTCTGGACAATTCCCGTCCGCCCGGGTCGAAATGGCCGTTGCCATTGCTTCCATTGGCGATGCCCTTCGACAGGCTCGGGGCAAACGGCATTATTCAGAGTTTCTTTGTGCAGGCAAGTGATTGGTGTGCGGCCCGCCATGGATACATGGCGGATAACCGAGCTGCGGATTATACCTTGCCAGTATTGATGGTACGGCGAGACCTGATGAAAAATACCTTATAAAATATGTATTTATATTTTGCATGGTCGCGCCTCCCGGCCCTTCACCATCCCAGTTCGCGCATCCAGCCGCCCGTCCCGCTTTCCAGCGCCGCTTCAATGTAGGGAATCATCCCACCCGGCAGGCTGTCGCGCGCAAACCAGCCGAGCGCATCGCATTTGTCCGGCTCGCGCAGCCGGGCTTCGCCGCTCCAGCAGCGGGCGCGCAGGAAAAAATCTACGCGATTGGTATCCGAGCGGCGGTGCATGACCCCGAACCAATCGAGATCGCCGGGCGCGAGCCGTAGGCCGGTTTCTTCTTCCAGTTCCCGCGCTGCCGCCTGGCGGATGGACTCGCCTTCTTCCACGTGCCCGCCCGGCAGGCTGTAGAGGCCGTCGAAAAAGCCGGTTCCGGCACGGCGCAAAAGCAGGATGCGCCCCTGCCGCTCACACAGCACATGCACTCCGGTGGGAATGCCCGCACGCCCCGCCATCGCCTGCCGCTCCGTAGTAGCGCCTCAATGTTTGCCGGTACTGCCGAAACCGCCCTCGCCGCGCGCGCTGGCGACGAAATCGTCGACCACCTCGAACGCGGCCCGCACGACCGGCACTACCACCAATTGCGCGATCCGTTCCATCGGCGCAATGGTGAAAGCCTCAGCGCCACGATTCCACGCCGATACCATGATCTGCCCCTGATAGTCCGAGTCGATCAGCCCGACGAGGTTTCCAAGCACAATGCCATGCTTGTGCCCAAGCCCGGAGCGCGGCAAGACGATAGCCGCCAGTCCGGGATCGCCGAGATGGATGGCGATGCCGCTCGGTATCAGTTCCGTCTGGCCCGGATGCAGCGTCAGCGCATCGTCGAGGCAGGCGCGCAAATCCAGCCCGGCTGAACCGGCGGTAGCATAGGCTGGCGGCTGCGCGCGCAGGCGGGGATCGAGCAGTTTGATATCAATGCGATGCATGTTTCGTCCTTCAATAGTTCAGTTCAGGCCGCTGGCAACAAGCGGGCGAGATGTTCGACGATCTGTCGCGCGACGAAGGCCTTGGGCGCTCTCGGCAAGGGGTGGCGGCCCTCGTCGTCGTAAATGACCACTGTATTGTCGTCCCCGCACAAGCCGTCGGCGAGCAGGTTGCCGACCAGCATGGGAAGGCGCTTGGCGCGGCGCTTGCCTTCAGCAAACATGTCCAAATCATGGCTTTCGGCGGCAAAGCCGACGCAGAACGGCGCATCGGGCCGCGCCGCGACCTCGGCGAGAATGTCCGGATTGGGAACAAGCGCCAACTGCATGGCCGCGCCCGACTTCTTGATCTTGTGCCCTGCCGTTTCGACCGGGCGGTAATCGGCAACCGCCGCCACGGCGATGAATACGTCCGCCCCAGGCAGCGCCGCGAGCACTTCATCGCGCATGCGCAAGGCGCTCGATGCGTCGATCCGCCGCACTCCGGCTGGCGTCGGCAAGGCCACCGGCCCGCTGACCAACACGACTTCGGCCCCGCTGCGCGCACAGGCCGCCGCAATCGCATAACCCATCTTGCCGGAGCTGGAATTGGTAATGCCGCGCACTGGGTCGATGGCCTCGAACGTCGGCCCGGCGGTTATCACCACCTTGCGCCCGGCCAGCAGCTTCGGGGTAAAGAAAGCCAGTATCGCCTCACACAACGCCTCTGGCTCCAGCATCCGCCCTGGGCCGGTTTCGCCGCAGGCTTGCTCGCCTTTATCTGGGCCGAGAATGAAAACGCCATCTTCCCTGAGCGTCGCCGCGTTGCGCTGCGTGGCCGGGTTCTCCCACATCTGCCGGTTCATCGCCGGTGCGACGAGGAGCGGACAATCGCGCGCCAAACACAATGTGGAGAGCAAATCGCCCGCAAGACCGTTTGCGAGGCTGGCAATGATATCGGCGCTCGCGGGCGCGATGAGTATGGCATCGGCCCCGCGGACGAGGGCGATGTGCGGAATGCCGTTTTCCATGCTCCCGTCCCAAAGGGATGTCCACACGCGATTTCCCGACAAGGCATGGAAAGTGGGCGCAGCAACAAAGCGCGCCCCAGCCTCGGTCAACACAACATGGACATCCGCCCCCATCCGCCCCAGTGCGCGCACAAGCGCCGCCGCCTTGTACGCCGCAACGCCGCCGCTGACCCCAAGCACGATTTTTCGTCCGCGCAAACTGTCGATGACGCATATATAATCTTCCATCATCCCCTCTAATTTACAACGTCATGGCAATTACCGACTGGCCCGAAAACGAACGTCCGCGCGAAAAGCTCCTCGCCCACGGTCCCCAGATACTGAGCGATGCCGAACTGCTGGCGCTGTTCCTGCGTGTCGGCACGCGCGGGCAAAGCGCCGTCGACCTCGCTCGCACCCTGCTCACGCGCTTCGGCACACTGTGCCGGCTGTGCAACGCCCCAGCAGGCGAATTCGCCACTGTGCCCGGCATGGGGCTGGCGAAGTATGCACAATTGCAAGCGGTGATGGAACTGGCCCGCCGCGCGCTCGCCGAACGTCTGACCGATGGCGCGCTGTTCGATTCCCCAATGGCGGTGCGGGACTGGCTGCAATTACACCTTGCCCACCTTGCCCACGAGACTTTCTGCGTCCTGCTGCTCGATGCGCGCAACCGCCTGATCGAAGCCGTCGACCTTTTCCGCGGCACACTGAATCAGGCAAGCGTCTATCCGCGCGAAGTGGTCAAACTCGCGCTCGAACGCAACGCCGCCTCCGTCATACTCGCGCACAACCACCCATCGGGCGAAGCAGAACCGAGCCGCGCCGACGAAACGCTCACGCAAGAACTGCGCATGGCGCTTGCGCTGGTCGACATAAAAGTGCTGGATCATTTCGTCGTACCGGCGCACGGCGCGCCGCTATCGTTTGCGGAGCGCGGGCTGCTGTAATCGGTAATCAGCCCGCCGCCACCGCGCTGGAGCGCCGCCGCGCACATTCATGCGATGGACACGCGGTGGACTTGCGCTCCGGATGGTTTTTGCAATATTCTTCGCCGTTTCATAAAAACGAACGTTCCTTAGGAGCATCCAATGGCTCGCGTCTGTCAAGTCACCGGCAAAGCACCGATGGTGGGATACAACATCTCCCACGCACACAACAAAACCAAACGCCGCTTTCTTCCCAACCTGCAAAATCGCCGGTTCTGGAGCGAAATCGAAAATCGCTGGATTCGCCTGCGCGTCACCAATGCCGCGCTGCGCACCATCGACAAGAAGGGAATCGATGTCGTCATCGCCGAACTTCGCGCCCGCGGCGAAAAAATCTAACCATTTAAACGGAGACTGCCATGGCCAAAGGCGCCCGCGAAAAGATCAAGCTGGAATCGACCGCCGGCACGGGGCATTTCTACACCACCTCGAAAAACAAGCGCACCACGCCTGGAAAGCTCGAATTCAACAAGTACGACCCCGTTGCCCGCAAGCACGTGCCGTACAAAGAAATCAAGCTGAGATAAATACGAAAGAAACCGGCGCAGAAGCTCTCGCCGGTCTTTCCGCCGCGCAGGCGGCCCGCCGCCGCGCTTTCGCACTCGCGCTCGTTCGTGTTTGCGCTCATACGGCGGCATACCTCACTAAGGCAAATATTGGCGCGACGCCAAGCGGATATTGCACATCCCGGCGTGGCATTACCCTGGCAGACTTGGTATAGTCCGCAAACCTAGCCTGCACTGCACATATTTGCAGTTTCCCCAGCAAAAACCGAGGAGATTCCCAGAATGGAAAATATTCAGGCCCAAGCCTTGGGCCATGCTCAAAAATCCGCGCTGACAACGAACCGGCTCATTCGCAACACCTATACCCTGCTTGCGCTGACCCTGACGTTTTCCGCCATGACCGCCGGACTGTCCATGGCGTTCAACCTCCCATACCTGGGCCCCTGGGTAACGCTGGCCGCTTATTTCGGGCTGCTTTTCCTGACCACCAGGTTCCGCAACAGCGGCCTGGGCATCGTCTGCGTATTCGCGCTCACCGGCTTCATGGGCGCGACGCTCGGGCCGATCCTTTCGGTCTATCTCGCCACGCCCCACGGCTCCCAACTGGTCATGCAGGCGCTGGGCGCAACGGCATTCATATTCTTCGCGCTGTCGGCCTATGCCCTATACAGCCGCAAAGATTTTTCCTTCATGGCCGGCTTCCTGTTCGTGGGCCTGCTGGTTGCCTTCCTGGCGGGGCTTGCGGCGATCTTCTTCGGCATGTCGACCCTCTCGCTGGCGGTCTCGGCGGCCTTCGTCCTGCTCGCCTCTGGCCTCATCCTGTATGAAACCAGCGCCATCGTCCACGGCGGCGAAACCAACTACATCATGGCGACCGTCACGCTCTACGTG
>JAIRWW010000258.1 GCA_031268685.1 Azoarcus sp. | reverse complement strand
CAGATGCCGAAAGGCGTACCGGTAGCAACCTTCGCCATCGGCGAGGCGGGCGCGGCCAACGCAGCGCTTTTCGCCGTCGCCATGCTGGCTAACGAAAACGAAGCGCTTTTCTCCAAACTACGTGATTTCCGCGAAAAGCAAACAGCAAAAGTTCTTGCGATGACACTCCCCGATATTCCCGCGCCCAAGTAAGGAACAGCCATGCTGTCGCCAGAGCAATTGCAACGCCTGATGGCCGATCTCGAATCGGACTGCGCCGAACGCACTACCTCAACCAACAAAACCGACAAATTTGCCCAGGCGATCTGCGCTTTCGCCAACGATATGCCCAATCGCAAGCAGCCCGGATATTTACTCATCGGCGTCGACGACAATGGCAAGCTTTCCGGGCTGGCGCTTACCGACCAGCTATTGCAGAACCTTGGCGCACTGAAATCGGACGGCAATATCCTTCCCGCCCCCATGCTGCATGTAGAGAAAGTCTCCTTACCCGAAGGAGATGTCGCGGTCGTCGAGGTACATCCGTCCGACCTGCCGCCTGTTCGCTACAAAGGGCAAATCTGGATACGCACGGGACCGCGTAAAGGAATTGCCAACGAACAAGAAGAGCGAGCTTTATCGGAGCGGCGCACCAGTCTGGCAAAAACGTTCGACGCCCTTCCTGTGCGCGAAGCCGGCATCGGCAATCTGTCCATGCGGCTTTTCGATGGATACAGGGCGGAAACCATCGACCCCGAAATCATTGCGAACAACCACAGGACGAGCGAAGAAAAACTAGCTTCCCTGCGCTGCTTCGATCTGAAGGCAAATGCTCCCACAGTCGCCGGTATTTTATTGTTCGGCGTGGAACCGCAATATTTCCTGCCGGGCGCTTACGTGCAGTTCCTCAAGTTCCCCGGAACTTCCAGCACTGACCGGCCCGAGGATGAACTCGCCATCTCGGGTGATTTACGCACCGTCCTGGAAACAGTCCGTCAGAAAATCGTGGCGCACAACAATCGGGCCGTGGCGCAAGGGGAAGGCTTCCGGGACAAGGATGCGCCGGATTATCCGGAATGGGCTTTGCGGGAACTGTTCCATAATGCCGTGATGCACAGAGACTACCAATCGAACACGCCCATCCGGTTTTACTGGTTTCCCGACCGGATCGAAATTCAAAACCCTGGCGGCCTGTACGGCGAAGTCACAAAAGAAACGCTTGACCGCCGCAACAGCTATAGAAACCCGACTCTTGCGGAAGCCATGCGCGCAATGGGATATGTCAACCGTTTCGGATACGGCATTCAACGTGCGAAATCCGAGTTGCAACGAAATGCTAATCCTCCACCAGAATTTGAAATAGACGACAAAGTTTTTCTTGTCACGATTCGCAAGAAGCAAGCATGAAAACGCTGGCTTTCTTCAACAATAAATGTGGCGTAGGAAAGACTTCACTCGTCTACCATCTCGCCTGGATGTTCATGGAGCGGGGCTTGAATGTCCTTGCTGTCGACCTTGACCCGCAAGCCAATCTGACAGCGATGTTTCTTGACGAAGAACGGCTTGAAAGGCTCTGGCCGGATAGTGATCACCCCGAAACCGTTTATGGCGCCATCCAACCCATTCAGGATGGCACGGGCGACATTGGACAAGCTCATCTTGAACGAATAGCAGAGGGATTGCATTTGATCCCTGGAGATTTGGAATTATCCCGTTTTGAAGACAAACTTTCGGATGCCTGGCCGCGTTGCCATGATGGGGATGGAGCAGCCTTTCGCGCGATTAGTGCGTTTTATAGATTAGCGCGCAAGGGAGGAGATCAATGCATGGCCGACATCATCTTGATTGACGTCGGCCCCAATCTTGGCGCGATTAATCGCGCTGCGTTGATTGCGTCGGATTATGTCGCCGTGCCGCTCGGCGCGGATCTGTTCTCACTGCAAGGCTTGCGCAATCTTGGCCCGACTTTGCGCGCTTGGCGTAAAGGATGGGAGGCGCGTTTACCCAGCAAGCCCAGCGGACTTGACATGCCAGGGGGCCTGATGGAGCCAATTGGCTACATAGTAAGTCAACATGGCGTTCTCGAAAGCCGCCCCGTGAAATCGTATCAACGCTGGCTGAATAGAATTCCGCTGACCTACCGTGAATCTGTACTGGGTAAAAAAACCGCCCAAACACCCAAACCAGAGAAAGATAATTATGCTTTGGCGTTGCTTAAACATTATCGCAGCCTTATATCAATGGCCATGGATGCGCACAAGCCCATTTTTGCCCTGAAGTCAGCAGATGGCGCTATTGGCTCACACATCGAAGCTGTGCATGCGTGTCACGAAGATTTTTTGAATCTTGCAAAAAAAATTGCAGACAGAATCAACATCGCCAAAAGAGAGGAATAATGCAAAAACCCTTTCCCCCGCAGGAACTGGCATTCAAATATTGCCGCGGACATGGGCTGGAGCTGGGCGGCTCGCTGCACAATCCATTCGATCTGCCCGGATGCCTGAACGTCGCGCCCAGCGATGGTGTGAATTTTCTGCATCCGCGCGACATGGATGAATATAAAGAACGTTGCAAGCCGCAGGAAACCATGGCTAACAAAATCATGCCTGTCGACAAAATCGGCGATTTCAGAAATATTCCCGCCGACGACGCAAGCATCGACTATCTCATCAGCTCTCACGTCATTGAGCACGAGCCAAATCCCATCGCGGCTTTCATCGAATCTTTCCGTGTATTGAAAGAAGGCGGTATTTTTTTCTGCATTTTCCCGAAAAGAACGGCGGAAATCAAATACGATATTTTCCGCCCCCTCACCCGGCAAGAAGAACTCATTGCCGCTTACGAGGAAAACCGGACTATCCTGGATGCGCTGCCGCCATCGGGCGAGTGGCGCGGCCATTACTGCGTGTACTCACTGCAATCCATGCTGCAACTCGTCAATTGGATCAACCGGAAAAATCTGACCTATTTTTGCGTAGAAGCGGTAGAGGAAACCGACAGCAAGATCGGCAACGGCCACACCATCGTATTGCGAAAACTAGCGCCAAATACTGTGCTGGACAGCGATTATTCCTTGCTGGTCGAACACTGTATTCGCCATGCGCAATACGAAGCTGGATTACAGGCCGCAAAAATCGGCCTGTCTTTCGATTTTTCCCAAGTATCGCTTTTATACGCCGCTGCGCTGCTGGCATTTCAAATGGAACATCTTCTCGAAGCAAAAGAATTCTATCGCCAATGTCTGCGGCAAGATTCGGAGTGCGAAGCGCGGAGGCGGGAATTTTTTGAACTCTTCGGAGAATACTATGTCTAGGGAAACCCTGAACAATACCGTTCGTCCCGAAATTATCAAAGGGCGCGCCCTGTGGAACCACGGGCTTCGACAAGCCCCGCCGCCCAAACGGGCAGAAATTGTTCCGGCTTCCCAAAGCTCCCCCAGCCGCCGCGCCAATCGCGCAAAAACTTTACGACTCATCCCTTTCCGTCCGCTTCAAATTCACGCCTGCCAATGATTCTTCCCCCTTCCACACTTGCCATGCTGGGCGGCGGCCAGTTGGGCCGCTTTTTCGTTTCCGCCGCGCACGAGTTGGGTTATCGGGTATGGGTACTCGACCCAGACAAAGAAAGCCCCGCGGGCCGCATCGCCGACCGGCATCTGTGCGCCGCCTACGACGATGCCGTGGCGCTCGACGACATTGCCATTCACTGCGCAGCGGTGACAACCGAATTCGAGAACGTGCCCGCCGCCACGCTCACCTATTTGGCAGAGCGGATTCCTGTACATCCTTCAGCGCAGGCCGTGGCAATCTGCCAGGATCGCATCGCCGAAAAAAGCTTTTTGCGCGACA
Organism: Azoarcus sp.; assembly: GCA_031268685.1. Lineage (GTDB taxonomy): Bacteria > Pseudomonadota > Gammaproteobacteria > Burkholderiales > Rhodocyclaceae > WRNU01. The sequence goes on along the minus strand of JAIRWW010000258.1, from coordinate 1,117 downwards.
ACGGCTTTCCGCACGGCGATTTCGCCATCGTCCAGCGCGAAGCGGATATCGATGCCGCCAAGGCCGGGCTTTTCCCCGGCATCCTGAAAATTGCCCGCCTCGGCTACGACGGCAAGGGGCAGACCATCGTGGACGACCGCGCGGCGGCGCTCGCCGCCTTCCGGACTTTCAAAAACGCACCTTGCGTGCTGGAGCAGAAGATCGCGCTGGATTGCGAAATCTCCGTAGTGCTCGCCCGCGACGAGCAAGGCGCGCTGCGGAGCTTTCCCACGGCGGAAAACCGGCACACGCGCGGCATCTTGGACGTTTCCATCGTCCCGGCCAGGATCGCGGCCCGCCTCGCCGATGACGCACGGGAAATCGCCGAACGCATCGCGGCCAGGCTCGATTACGTCGGCGTGCTGGCAGTGGAATTCTTCGTGAGCCAGGGACGGCTTTACGTCAACGAAATGGCGCCCCGTCCGCACAATAGCGGCCACTACACGCTCGACGCATGCGCCGCAAGCCAGTACGAGCAACAAGTACGCGCGCTCTGCGGCCTGCCGCTGGCCGAGCCAGACGCGCATTCGGCTTCGGTCATGGTCAACCTGCTCGGCGATCTCTGGCTCCGGAACGGCGCACCCGCCACCAGCGAAGCCACGAACAATTCCCCTCCATCCGAGCCGGACTTGTCGAAGCCCTTGGCTCCACATGAAATACCCTTCGACAAGCTCAGGGCGAACGGAATTATTCAGAATCTCCGGGCGGACGGAATTGCCCAGAGACTCTCTGGCGAATCACAGAGTCTCCCTGGTGAACCACAGAGTTTCCCTAGCGAACCCGATTGGGCGAAGCTCTACGCCATTCCCAATCTGAAACTGCATCTCTACGGCAAGCGCGAGGCACGGCCGGGACGCAAGATGGGGCATTTCACCGTCGTCGGCGACAGCCCGGACGCCGTGCTGGAAACAGCGCTGGCGGCGCGGCGGAGCATCGGCATCGAAGATGATTGACGGACAGCGCATGTTTCAATCCACGCCCGTAACCGGGCGACAAGGCTGGTGCGGGGTTACACCCCTCCCGTGCGTGATTCTCCCCCTGAAGGGGGAGGTTTCCAACCGGAGTTAGTTTTCGATGA
>JAIRWW010000213.1 GCA_031268685.1 Azoarcus sp. | reverse complement strand
TTGTCGCTCACGACACGCCCGACCAGCGCACGGCGAACCGTCTGCACTTGTTGCTCTTGTTCGCTGCTCATTGCACACCCGCCTTTTCACGAATGAGCGTGCGCACGCGCGCGATGTCGCGGCGCACCTTGCCCAATTGGCTCGTGTTGTTCAACTGCTGGGTGGCGTGCTGCATGCGCAAGGAAAAATGCGCCTTCAACAAGTCCAGCAATTCCTGGTTCAAATCTTCTGCGCCCTTGGCGCGGAGTTCATTCGCTTTCATGCTTTATCCCACCTGGCGCGTAACGAACACTGTTTCGATCGGCAACTTGGCCGCAGCCAGCCGGAAAGCTTCGCGCGCGAGCGCCTCATCGACGCCATCCATTTCGTAGAGCACCTTGCCGGGCTGAATCTCGGCAACCCAGTATTCGGGGTTGCCCTTGCCATTTCCCATCCGCACTTCAGCGGGCTTTTTGGAAATCGGTTTGTCCGGGAAGATGCGAATCCAGATACGGCCGCCGCGCTTGATGTGACGGGTCATCGCCCGCCGCGCGGCCTCGATCTGGCGTGCGGTCAAACGACCGCGCCCGATGGCCTTCAGTCCGTATTCGCCGAAACTGACCTTCACGCCGCGCGTGGCCAGGCCCGTGTTACGGCCTTTTTGCTCCTTGCGGTATTTTCTTCTTGTCGGTTGCAGCATCATTCACTCCTGCTTTCTTCTTGGCGGCGGGAGCGGCGGGAACGGCCTTCACCGTCGCCACGCGGCGCGCCACGGCGGCCACGGCGGTTTTCGGTCTCCGGCTCGGCGACTTGCGGCTCGTTGCGGCCCGGCGCTTCGCCCCGGTATACCCAAACTTTGATCCCGATGATGCCGTAGGTCGTTTGCGCTTCGGAAACGCCGTAATCAATGTGGGCGCGCAAGGTGTGCAGAGGCACGCGGCCTTCGCGGTACCACTCGGTACGGGCGATTTCCGCGCCGTTCAGGCGGCCCGCGCTCATGATCTTGATGCCCTGCGCGCCAAGGCGCATGGCATTTTGCATCGCGCGTTTCATGGCGCGGCGGAACATGATGCGTTTTTCCAGCTGCTGCGCGATAGAGTCGGCGATCAGCTTGGCATCGATTTCGGGCTTGCGCACTTCTTCGATGTTCACATGCACCGGCACGCCGATGATTTTCTGCAAGTCTTGCTTGAGCGCCTCGATTTCTTCGCCTTTCTTGCCGATCACCACGCCCGGACGCGCCGAGAACAGGGTGATGCGGGCATTCTTGGCCGGACGCTCGATAACTACGCGCGATACCGACGCATGCGCCAGACGCTTGCCGAGATATTCCCGAACCTTCAGGTCTTCACCGAGTTTCCTGGAGAAATCCTGACTTGATGCATACCAGCGCGAACCCCAGTCGCGCGTGACGGCGAGACGGAATCCAGTGGGATTGATTTTCTGACCCATATGTGCCCCTTACTCGCCAACAGTCACGTAAATGTGGCTGGTCGGCTTGGAAATACGATTTCCGCGACCCTTGGCCCGCGCGGTGAAGCGCTTGAGTGTCAGCCCTTCTTCCACGTGGATGGTTTTGATTCTGAGCAGGTCGATATCGGCGCCATCGTTGTGTTCAGCGTTGGCGATGGCCGATTCGACCACCTTGCGGATGATCTTTGCGCCCTTCTTCGGCGAAAAGCCGAGGATGTTGAGCGCCTGTTCGACCGGCCTGCCGCGAACCAGATCGGCCACGAGACGGCCTTTCTGCGCCGAAAGACGAACACCGCGCAAACTAGCTTTGGTTTCCATCATCTTTCCTTATTTCTTGGCCTTCTTCGAGGCGGCATGCCCCTTGAAGGTTCTCGTCAGCGCAAATTCGCCTAGCTTGTGACCGACCATGTTTTCGGAAACATAGACCGGAATGTGCTGGCGGCCGTTGTGAACCGCTATCGTCAGGCCGACAAAGTCGGGCAGGACGGTGGAGCGGCGCGACCAAGTTTTGATCGGACGCTTGTCGTTGCTCGCCCGCGCGGCATCGACCTTCTTTAGAAGGTGAGCGTCGACAAACGGGCCTTTCTTGATAGAACGTGCCATCTGTTACCCCTTACCCTTAACGCTTGTGACGACGCTGCACGATCATCGTATCGGTGCGCTTGTTGTTGCGCGTCCGATACCCCTTGGTCGGCGTGCCCCACGGACTGACCGCCACCCTGCCCTCGCCTGTACGGCCTTCGCCGCCGCCATGCGGGTGATCGACCGGGTTCATGACCACGCCGCGCACTGTCGGGCGGATGCCGCGCCAGCGGTTGGCGCCTGCCTTGCCGATCTTGCGCAGGCCATGTTCCTCGTTGCCGACTTCGCCGATAGTGGCGCGGCATTCGACATGCACGCGGCGGATTTCGCCGGAGCGCAAGCGCAACTGCGCATAAGCGCCTTCGCGGGCCAGCAGTTGCACTGAAGCGCCCGCCGAACGGGCGATCTGCGCCCCCTTGCCGGGCAGCAATTCGATGCAATGGATGGTCGAACCGACCGGAATATTGCGGATCGGCAGTGTGTTGCCGGGCCTGATCGGCGCTTCGACGCCGCTCAACAGGGTTTGTCCGGCTTCGACGCCGCGCGGCGCGATGATGTAGCGGCGCTCGCCATCGGCGTAGAGCAGCAGCGCGATATTCGCGGAGCGGTTCGGATCGTATTCGATGCGTTCGACCTTGGCGGGGATGCCATCCTTGTTGCGGCGGAAATCGATCACCCGGTAATGCGCCTTGTGACCGCCGCCCTGATGGCGAACGGTGATGCGGCCCGCATTGTTGCGCCCGGCCTTGCTGATCTTCTTCTCGATCAGGGCATCAACCGGACGGCCCTTGTGCAGCCCCTGATTGACTACCTTGACCATTGAACGGCGGCCAGCGGAAGTCGGCTTGAGTTTTACCAATGCCATGATCGTTTACTCCCCGCCCGCAAAGTTGATTTCCTGGCCGGGCTTGAGGCTGACGAAAGCTTTCTTCCAGCCCTTGCTGCGGCCCGTGATGCGGCCCTTGCGCTTTTCCTTGCCCTTGACGTTCAGGACTTGCACCGATTCGACTTCAACCTTGAACAAAGCTTCGACAGCGGCTTTCACTTCAGGCTTGGTGGCATCGGTAGTCACTTTGAAAATGACCTGCCCGTTTTTGTCGGCGACCCAGGTCGCTTTCTCTGAAATCTGTGGGGCGAGCAACACCTGCAACAGACGTTCCTGGCTTACTGCGCTCATTGCCACGCCTCCTCCATCTTGGCGAGCGCTCCCTTGGTGACCAGCACCTTCGGAAAGCGCACCAACGAAACCGGATCGGTTTCATCCACATCGAGCACCAGCACGTCGTACAGATTGCGCGAGGACAGGTACAGGTTCTCGTCCACGTTCTCGGTAATCACGAGCGCCGAATCGAGTCCCAGGCTCTTGAGCTTTTGCACGAGAAGGCGGGTCTTGGGCGCTTCGAGGAGGAAGTCCTCAACCACAGCCAGACGATCCTCGCGCGCGAGTTGCGACAAAATGGCGGCCACTCCGGCGCGATACATTTTGCGATTGAGCTTTTGCTCGAAATTTTCGTCCGGCTTGTTCGGGAATATCCGGCCGCCTCCGCGCCACAAGGGGCTTGCCCGCATACCGGCGCGGGCATTGCCCGTACCTTTTTGGCGGAAAGGTTTCTTGGTCGAGTGCGACACCTCGGCGCGTGTCTTCTGGGCGCGATTGCCGGAACGGGCATTCGCCAGATATGCAGTCACGACCTGATGAACAAGCGCTTCGTTGTAATCCCGGCCGAAAAGCGTATCGGACGCTTGCAGCGTCGAGGCTTCATGACCTTCGGCATTTAAGAGTTTCAATTCCATATCGTCCCCCTCATGCCTTCACTGCGGGACAAATGAACACGTCGCCGCCCTTGGAACCCGGCACAGCCCCTTTGACCAGCAGCAGCTGGCGCTCTGCATCGACGCGCACAACTTCAAGCCCCTGGGTCGTGCGCTGCGCGTTGCCATGCTGGCCGGACATGCGCGTGCCTGGGAATACCCGGCCAGGGTCTTGCGCCATGCCGATGGAACCCGGCGCGTTATGCGACACCGAATTGCCATGGGAAGCGCGCTGCGAACTGAAATTGTGGCGTTTTTGCGGGCCGGAAAAGCCCTTGCCTATCGTGACGCCGGTGACGTCGACTTTTTGGCCAACGGCGAAAATATCGGCTCCGATGGCATCGCCCGCCTTCAATGATGCGAGCTTGTCGGCTTCGACGCGGAATTCGCGCAGAAGGCGGCAGGGTTCGACTCCCGCCTTGGCGAGATGCCCCGCAAGCGCCTTGCCGATGCGGCTGGCGCGACGCTTGCCGACAGCGACTTGCACTGCGGCATAACCGTCGACGTCATCCGTCTTGATTTGGGATACGCGATTGTCGGACACGTCAAGCACCGTGACAGGGATGGACGCGCCATCCTCGGCAAAGATGCGAGTCATGCCGACCTTGCGCCCAACAAGGCCTAGACTCATGTTGTTCTCCTCATCGTCCGCTGCGATTGGCGGACGGTGTACCTGTTGATAGGCCGCCTTGGCGGGCGACCCCCGAAAAGCCGCAGATTATAACCGTGAAGACAAAAGGATTGCAAGCGCCCATTTCTGTTCCCGGAACGAAGCATTGCCTTCCACGACGGCTGCGTCGAACACCAGGCCCCGCCGGGCTGTATCAATAAATCCTATGGATGCCGCTGGCGCTCCTTTGCACCGGAAGCGCCGCCTTCGATCCCGTGAAAGAGCACGGCTGGCTGGCGCACAGACTCACCTGCTCCGGACACATCCGCCTTCATCGGCAAACCACTACGGCTTGCGCGGGAGACGCCTGGAATCCACACGGTCTCCGTGACTTTTGCCCCTTTACTGTAAAAACAGGACAATCCCACCCCTAGGGGCGGCCAGTTCCCAAAACTCATGGCAAGCGGCATTTGCCGGACAACCCATTCATCAAGGAGATGTCATCATGTTTCAATCCACGCCCGTAACCGGGCGACAAGACACGGAAGGGCTTACGCCCCTCCCGTGCCCGATTATCCCCATGAAGGGGGAGGTTTCCAACCGGAGTCAGTTTTTGATGAAATTGTCTTTTTCCCGGCATCGCACGGTGCTGTGCGCGGCGCTGCTGGCGCTCGGGGCGACATTGGCAGAGGCGGCAGACTTGCCTCCGGAAGTGTCCAGCCCGGACGGCGGCACCCGCGCCGCAGCGGACGCGGACGGCAACATCCACCTGCGGGATGCCGCAAGCGGAAAAGCGACGGGCGAGCCGTTGCGCGGACATAAAGGCAAAATCCACTATCTGTCGTTCAGCCGGGATGGGCGCACCCTCGTTTCGGCCAGCGACGATCAGACCATCATGCTTTGGGGCGTCAAGCGCGGACGACCGTTGGGCGAGCCGTTGCGCGGGCATACGAGCTATGTCGATTATGTGTTGTTCACTCCGGATGGCCGCAAAATGGCTTCGGTAAGCTTCGACTACACCATCCGCCTGTGGGACGTCGAGCGCCAACAATCGCTTGGCAAACCGTTGCGGGGACGTGCGGATTTTCTTCAGCATGTAGCGCTCAGTCCAGATGGCCGCATACTGGCTTCGACACATTTGGCTGATAACATCATCCGCCTGTGGGATGTCGAAAACCAACGGCTCCTGGACAAATTAAGTGGGGATACACATGAATCGTTTACGTATCTGGCGTTCAGTCCGGATGGCCGCACACTGGCTTCGGCAAACAATGATCTAAGCATCCTTCTGTGGAACGTCGAGCGCAGGCAAGCCTTGTACAAACTCACCGGCCATGCGGACAGCATTAGAGGAATATCGTTCAGCCCTGATGGCCGCACACTGGCTTCGGCAAGCGATGACCACAGCATCCGCCTGTGGGACGTCGAGACCCCCAAGCCCCTGTACGAATTGCGCGGGCATCCGAATTTTGTTCGGCACATATCGTTCAGTCCGGATGGCCGCAGTCTGGCCTCGGCAGGTTTTGAAGACAACACCATCCGCCTGTGGGACGTCGGGCGCGGACAATCCCTGGGCGAACCATTGCGTGGGCATACGGAACAGGTCGCATATGTGTCGTTCAGCCCGGATGGCCGCATCCTGGCTTCGACAAGCGAGGACAACACCATCCGCCTGTGGGACGTCGAGCGTCGGCAATCCCTGGGCGAACTGTCATACGAACTGGCAGACGATCAGACGCCGGGGGATGTGTCGTTCAGCCCGGATGGCCGCACTCTGGCTTCGCCATGCGGGAACAAGAATAGGGCCGTCTGCCTTTGGGACGCCGAAAGCCGGCAAATCCTGGGTAAACCGTTGCGCGGTCATGCAAGGCAGGTTCGCAGTGTGTCGTTCAGTCCGGATGGCCGCAGCCTGGCTTCGGCGAGCATGGATCACACCATCCGCCTGTGGGACGTCACGCGCGACCGCAAGATTACCGGGCGCAACCTGAGCCGCGAGGAATGGAGCCTCCTCATGGGCGACGAGCCTTACCGGAAGATTTTCGCGGATTTGCCAGCGCCCTGAACCGGCATTTACCAGCGCCCTGAACCGGCGGCGGCGGGGGGCAGCGCCTTCCGCGCCGTATCCGGCGGACGCGGCATAGTCCTTATATGCCATTAATTTATGGTCTTCCATCATTGTCCCCAAAAAATCGCGCACGAGCATGACGCGATATAAGCCGCTTGGGCGCGCATATCGCAAGCGCATGCCTTTGTGTTGCGCCATATCGCAAAAAACCACAACACACGGCAAGTTGCACACGGGTTTCGCTTTGCAAGAGGGAAAATACCGCCTGGCCTCACGGGGAAAATTCAAGGTTTGCCCGGAATTCCAGCCAAGGCCGGGATTTTCCCGGAAAAACGATTTCAGGACTGACAATAATGTTCAATCCAACCCGTGAGCAGGTTCGGGATTTTTTTATCGGCGCTTGGCGCAAACACAGGAACCGGGAGGTGCTGAGCGCGCTCGAAACGATTGCCGCCGGCATCGTGCTGGAACATCCCGAATATCACGATCTGCTCGAAAGCGCGAACGCTCTGGCGCGCGAGTTTCCCCCGGAAGACGGTCAGACCAATCCTTTTTTGCATTTGTCCCTGCATCTGGCCATCGAGGAACAGATTTCCATCGACCAGCCTCCCGGCATCCGCACCGTATTTGAAGCTTTGTGCCGCCGCTATGGCCGCCATTCCGCCATGCACGAATTGCTCGACAGCCTCGGTGAAACGATGTTCCGGGCGATGCGCGACGGCGCATCGCCCGACGGAAGCGCATATATCGACAGTGCCCGCAGGCGTGCGGGCATGCCTCCCATCCGGGATTGAAATGCAGAATAAGGAAGCAGGAATGCCACGATGCTGAACAGACTGTTTTGCTGGTTGCTCCGACGTCCGCCGCTTGCTCCCCAAAGGAATGTGGCCGACGAAAAAGCGCTTCCCGCCGCGTTCGAGATGCTCAACCAGCAGGCTCCCTTGCGGCAGGAAGCGTCGGCGACGCAGACGCCTGCGGTGAATCCCGAGCATGCACACAATCTCAAGCATGCACACAATATAGGCGCCGCCATTATTTGCCGCGAGGCCGTCCTGAACCGGCAACAAAAAATCGCCGGCTATCAGTTCATGCTCCAGAACGCTGCGCACGCGCATATCCGCCCGCAAAGCCGGCGGATTTTGCATCTTTATACTGAAGTGCTGGTGCAGAACATCGCGCAAGCCAATATCGGGCAGCTTCTCGGCCATCGCATCGCATTCATCGAAACGCCGGATTCTTTTCTCGGGCATCCGGTTCTGAAGCTGCTTCCGGCGGCCAATACCTGTTTCATCATCAAACCCATTGAAGGATCGGATGCACCGCCGGCGACAGAGCTGGTCAAAAACATCAGGACTCTGCGCGCGATGGGCTATCGGATCGGTATCCCCGATCCGGTGGAAATTCCCGAGTATTTCCACCTGATAGGTGAAATCGACGTGGTTTGCCTCCAGGGGCCACACGTCGATATCGAGCACGGAATGAAACTCGTTAGGCATATTCTCAAGATAGCGCCGCAAGCGGCGCTGCTGGCGCGCGATCTGCCCGCTATGGAGGATTTCGATTTTTGTTTCAAGATTGGCACCACTTTGTTCCAAGGCCCCTTCATCACCAGCCGCGAAAGCTGGACAAAACAAAATCTAGGTCCCAATTATTCGCATTTGGCCATGTTGCTCAACAAGTTGCGCCAGGACGCCGATACGCCGGAAATCGTCGCATTGCTCAAGCAGGATGGAGCCATCACCTTGCGCTTGCTGCGCTACATAAATTCGGCGGCCACCGGCTTGCGCGAGCACGTCGCCTCGATAGAACGCGCGCTGATCCTGCTCGGGCGCGAGCCGCTGCGGCGCTGGCTGGCACTGATGTTATGCGCCAGCAATCGCAACCAGCCGCGCGCTGGCGCGGTGCTCGAAGCTGCGCTGGTAAGGGCGCGCACCATGGAGTTGATCGCCACGCAGCGCCCGCCGCTTGAGCGCGAGGCGATGTTCCTGACCGGCCTGCTATCGTTGATCGATGTTATTTTGCAACAGCCGCTGGATCATGCGCTGGAATCGCTGAACATCGACACCGCAATCCGGGATGCCATCCTGGACAGCACCGGCCCCTACGCCTCCACACTGGCGTTGGCGAAAGCCTGCGAACACATGGACGTGAGCAGCATCGTTAGCATTGCCGCCGCCTGCGGCGTCGATCCCGAGCAGGCGTCAATCTGGTACATGGACGCCCTGGCCTGGACGCTGACTCTGCAACAAGAAGAAGATTCGGACTAGAGCACGCCGCACGGCCCCGGCTTCGCAGAGCGAAGAACCCCGGGCGCGGCGGGTACCGCCTTATGGAATGCGGTAATTGTCCTGCGTCATGAAGTCGACGCCGCACTGGAGATCTTCGACCCAGTCGATGAAGCGATTGACCATGGCCTTGCCCACAAAGCGCGCGCCATGTTGCGGCACGATCTGCTGGATGTCGAGTTGTCGCGCCATCTGCGCCCAGTAGCGGCAAATCTTGTTGGAAATCATGTAGCGGTGGTGGAAGCCGGCCATGAATTCAATATGCTTGTCGAAGTTGATCACGGGCTTGCTGGCATCGGCACGATCAAGCAGCGAGACGCCAAGGTCGCCCGAAAACAGGATCTTGGAGACTGGATCGTAAATCTGGAAATTGCCTTCCGAATGCAGGAAATGCGCCGGTATGGCCTTCAGCCTACAGTTGCCGAGCGTCACCGACATGCCCTCATCGGGGATGGCGATGATACGGTCGGAGTAGTTGCGGCCCGTGGTGAAATGAGGCAGAAAGCGCGCCCACAGCTTGGAAATCAGCACCCGGCAATTTGTCGTCACCATCCATTTGTTGGCCGAGGCGATGATGTCGGGGTCTTGGTGCGACGCGAAAATATAATCGAGGTCGCGCGAGTAAAAATATCGCGCCATACTCATCAACAGACCGTTATAGGTCATGTTGCCGCCCGGTTCGAGCAGGGCGCCATGCTCGCCATCGACAATTAGGAACTGATTGCACTGCACCGCATGATCCGCAGCTTCATCGACAAGATCGTAGAACGCCAGACAAACGTGCTTGCCGTCATTGAAAAGCTCAACCGCCATGGTATTCAGATGTCCCTAGAAAAATATATGTCCGCACCCGCGCGTACCAAGTACGCACTCTACCGCAGAAGCGTTCTTCCCGTCACCCCAGCATTCTCTAAATTCATAGAACTTGACTTTTTTCACATTTTCCCAACGGTTCTGTCCCAAAGGGTTTAGCGCCGCCCATGCCCATACAGCCTCCAGATATTCCTCCCGGCCCGGATGCCCCGGCATCCGACAATGCTCACCCGCAACGCAGGCTGCGCGCGCGCGGCGGCACACGCCACATGCTGCCATGGATATCGCCGCGCAGTTGGCGAAAACGCCTGCTGCTGGTGGGCGCGGCCCTGCTGGCGGGGGTGATTTCCATCCTGTTCGCCATCGGCGCAGACCACGCCATAGACATCCATCACGGGCTGATCGCAGCCGCGCCCTGGGCCGCGCTTTTCATCGCCCCAGCCGGATTCGCCGCGCTGGCATGGCTGACCGCGCGGTTTTTCCCCGGCACGGAAGGCAGCGGCATTCCACAGGCCATCGCGGCTTC
>JAIRWW010000164.1 GCA_031268685.1 Azoarcus sp. | reverse complement strand
CACCTACAGCCGGGACTTTTAAGTCCATTTTTAAGTCCATCTTTACGGGGACTGCGGGTGCCGGATTCTTGCTGGAAAGGCAGCGCCGATGGGCCAAAACTCCAGACCTGACTTGAGTTCAGGAGATTAATCATGGCATTATCAGACAGGGCCGTCCGGCAAGCCAAGGCCACCGGCACAGCCTATACGCTCGGCGACATCGACGGGCTTTCTCTCAACATTTCCGCCCACGGCGGGAAATCCTGGCATTTCCGCTACTACTGGCTCGGCAAGCAAAAACGCATCTCGCTGGGCACCTACCCGGAAATCTCTCTCCGGGAAGCGCGTCTGGCACGCGACGAAGCGCGCACCCTGTTGGCCCAGGGCGCCAATCCCAAGTTTCATCGCCAGCAGGAACGGCGGGCCGCCCGCCTGGCAGACGAGAACACCTTTGGTATCGTCTGCGCGCATTGGATGGAACGCCGCCAGCTGGAAATCAAGACGGGGAAAGATAGTACGCATGCCAAGATGGTACGCGTTTTCGAGAAGAATATCCTGCCCTTCCTGGGGAGGCAACCGATCCACGAGATCCGGCGTCTCGATTTGTTGGAGGTCGTGGCCCGATTGGAGCGCCGGGGCGCGCTGACGGTCGCGCGATGTGTTCGCGGCTGGCTCAGACAAATCTTCCGCTATGCCCTGGTGAAAGTGCCGGGACTGGAGTACAACCCCGCCGCCGACCTCAACGTCGTAGCCGTCCCGCAACGGCCCACGCGCCACCCCCCGTTCCTGCGCATGGACGAGTTGCCGGCACTGCTGCAAACCCTGCCGACGTATGATAGCGTGCAAATCCGGCAGGCACTGCGCCTATCGCTGCTCACGGGCGTGCGCACCGGCGAGTTGCGGCAAGCGACGCCGGAACAATTCGATCTTGAACGCGGCCTGTGGATCATCCCGCCCGAGAACGTCAAGCAATTACAGCGGAAGATGCGTAAGGCCGGCAAGCGGCCGCAAGACTTTCCGTCCTATGTCGTGCCGCTGTCCTCGCAGGCCGTGGAGATCGTCCGCGCGCTGCTCGGCGGGTTCAGTACGAACCAACGCTATCTGCTGGCGCATAGGAGCCGCCCGGAGAAGTGCATCAGCGCCAATACGCTCAACGAGGCATTGAAACGCCTGGGCTACGCTGGCCGGCTGACGGGGCACGGCCTACGCGGCACCCTCTCGACGGCGCTCAACGAGATCGGTTATCCGGAAGCCTGGGTGGAAGCACAGCTTTCCCATGCCGATCCGAATCAGGTACGCGCGGCCTACAACCATGCTGAATATCTGGAGCAGCGCCGCCGGATGATGCAGGACTGGGCGGATCGGCTTGACCTGTTCGAGCAAGGCCAAATGGAACGGGCGAGCCGTCCGCTCGTCGTCCATTTGGAGAGCGTGACGACGGCGCTCGCCCTGGCGGCATGACCGGACGATGATTCAGTCTGCCCGCGGTCGGCGCAAAACGCCGACCGCTTCCGTGGAGACGGATGAACAATGGAATTCACGGCGTCCGGCCATTGGCGAGGGGGTATCGCCGGACGACTGGAACTCGATGGCCGTCCGTAGAAACTATCACAGTGTGATAGATTCCACTGAGGTATGCTGCGGCCCGTGACTGGAATTCACGGTGTCCGGCCATTGGGAGGGGGTAAGCGTCCGGTGGATACCGTCTTGCCTTGACTCTAATATTGTGAGAAGGGATCATGCGGGGGAGTTGTCAGGTGTTGCGGTTGGAGTGGAGAGATTCCAAGGCATGAGATCGGCCACGCGATTGACGGGGTGCCCGGCGATGCAGCCGATGACCTATCGCAGGTAGGCTTCGGGATCGATGCCGTTGAGTTTGGCGGTGCCGATCAGGCTGTAGATCGCTGCCGCCCGCTCGCCACCTGCGTTCGAACCGGCGAACAGATAATTCTTCCGATTATGCTGAATTCAGCATAATCGGAATTATGCGCAGTCGGTTGTTATGTTGAGTTTCCGACGGGGGCCGCCCCGGCTGCGGCGGCCATTCCTGTCGATTGTGCATAATCAAAGGGCCTGTAGGAACTTCAGCAATGCATCCGTTGGGCGATAGCGCGTGCGTCGGATGTCAGGTGGCCTGATTGCAGCCAGGGCGCGTTCTTTCATGGCGAGGTCGGCTTCGATGTAGCCGTGCGTCGTCACCGGGCTTTCGTGCCCAAGCCATAGGGCAATGACCGAAATATCGACACCGGCCTGAAGCAGGTGCATGGCCGTCGTGTGACGCAAGGTATGTGGAGAGATGGTTTTCCCTTGCAGCGACGGACACGGGTGCATCGCTGTGCCCACTGTCCGTGTGATGCGTTCGGCCACGTTGGAGCGGGTCATCGGTCGTCCCCATCGATTAGGCAGCAGCGGTTGATCGGGTTGTAGGCCGGTGGTCGCAAGCCAGTGACGGATGTCCCCAGCGGTTTCTTTCCAGAGCGGCACGGTTCGCTGCTTGCGCCCCTTGCCATGAAGGCACACCGACGGTATTGCGTCAAGCGCCAGATCTCGAACACGGATACCGATCAGTTCGGAGACCCGGGCGCCGGTGTTGTAAAGGAGCGTGAGCAATATCCGATCACGACGCCCGTACCAAGTGCCGGTATCGGGTGCGGCCAGGAGCGCCAACACCTCGTCCCGGGTGAGAAACCCGAGCAAGGGTTTGTCGAAGCGCTTCATCGGAATAGCCAGTATCCTTTGGACGAGGAACAGCGCCGGAGGACATTGGAGAGCCACATACCGGGCGAAAGCCCGTATGGCGGCGAGCCGTGCATTGCGGCTGCGTACCGTGTTGTGGCGTTCGATTTCAAGGTTCGAGAGAAAGCCGAGGATCAATTCCGCGTCAAAATCACCCAAAGTCATTTGGGTCGGCGGTTTGCAGAGCCTGCCTTCGGCGTAGAGCAGCAAAAGACGGAAGGCGTCCCGGTACGCTGCGACCGTCTTGGGGCTGACCGCTTGCTGTTGGAGCAGGCGTTCGGCGAAGAAGCGCTGAAGCAAGGCGGCGAATTCGACCGGATTGGCAAGAAGTGGATTCATGTCGGTTCTCCTTGAACGTAGTGATGGAAACGCTCCGTGGCAAGGACCATCAAATCTGGAATGCCCGTGAGGTACCAGTAGGTATCGGCCAGCTTGGCATGGCCCACGTAGATCGATAGCGCCGGCAAGCTCCGTTCGATATCCCCGCCCTGCTCGTAAAGGCGCAAGACGCTGTGCACGATGAAGGTATGACGCAGGTCGTGAAGCCGGTGATAAGCATGATCCCCGCGGACCTGCCAGCCGAGTTGGTGGCAGAGCGAACGCAGCGTGTAACGTAAGCTGCGCGGATCAACCGGCCGGCCATCGTCGCGCAGGAAGAAATGGTCGTAACAGGGGGTTGGGACGAGCTTGTCCCGCAGTTGTACATACGCCATCAACCGAGGCGGTACGCTGACGTGCAAGGGGATAAAACGGCGCTGATGGTACTTGGCGTTCCGGATGTCGAGCGTCCCCGCGTCGAGATCCACATCGGCCCGAGTCAGATGGATCGCTTCGGAGATGCGCAGTCCGGTGGCTGCCAGCAAACCCAAAAGGGTACGACAAGTGGCTGGGCGCAGGCTTTCCGGCGGCCCCAGGCGATCCGTCGCCGCCAAGAGCATTTGTAGTTCCTCGTCCGTGTAGATGTGCGGCACAAGGCGTCGATGGGCGGGGCCGAATAAATGCCGTGGAGGTACAACTGTCTCCGGATCCATACGCAGACAGAAGGTTGCAAAACCCCGCAGCACCTCGATTCGGCGTGCCCAGCTGATCGAACGCGGATGGCAAGAGGCGCGCGCCCAATCTGTTGCCAGTTCCAGGGTAAGTTGTTCCGCGCCACGCTCGTTGGCGAAGCGGGCGAACGATGCAAGCCGAGCGCCCTCGATCTTCAACTCGAAACCGAAGCGGCGGCGATAGGCCAAATAGGCTTCCACGCGTGATGTCCAGATCGTGACGGCGTTCATGATGGGTTCCCCGGCCAAGACAGGGTGATAGCCCGCAGGCGCTCCAGATCGATGCGCGCATAGACCCTGGCGGTGTTGATGTCTCGATGCCGAAGCACGTCCGCGATCTCCTTGATCGAGGCGCCGTTCTTCTGCATCCGAGTGGCCATCGAACGCCGTAGCACATGGGTGCTGCAGAACCGATCCGCCAATTTGCAGCGGACGAATGCGCGATTCATCGCATTGCGAATCGCCATCACGCTGAGGGGAACTCCGAAAGGGGCACGGTGGCGGATGAACAGGATACGACTATCGGTTCGCGGGCGACCTTCTTGCAGGTAATGGACAATGGTCTCGCCGACCTGCACCGGTAAAGGCAAAAGCTGTGCCCGTTGACTCTTGGTGTGGTGGAGCGTCACCGTTCCGTTACACCAATCGAAGGATTCCAGGGTCAAATGCGCCGCTTCATCGCCTCTCAGTCCGAGACCGAGCAAGCAGTGAGCAATGGCATGGTCACGCAGGCCGACCGGATCGGTCAGATCGAAAGCCTGCAGGAAGCGTTCAAGCTCAACATCCGAAAGTACCTCCGGCGGGTGCCGTCGAGGCCAGTTCGCGATCGGCGGAAAGGTGGCAGACAGTTTCCTGGTGTCGTCCCCCAACAGGGCGCGGAATCGAAGATAGCTGCGCAAGCTCGTGCAGATCACTCTGAGCGAAGCAGGCTTCCAGCGGGTAGCCCGATTGCGCAGGAAAGCGTCGATGTCGGCAACGGACAGTTGACTGATCTTCGGAATGGCCCGCCCGAAGCAATCCACCAAAAAGGCTTCCACATGCCGTACCCGGTAGTAACGGGTCGTTGGCGCCAAACCACAGGTGTGACTCAAATGATCGTCGAAACGCTCAAGCTCAATCGCAACCGGATCCTGCATCGCGGGCGCCCCGCGAACGGGCAACAGGGGCAACAGGTGATGGAGGGCGGCCCGCACATCCCCTACTGTGGATCGGCAGGGCTGAGGACAGGTGCAGACCGGTAAATGATGGCGTAGAAACCGCTTGATGAGCGTCCTGTCAACGCTTGCTGGCGCCAGTCCCTCGCGCTTCATCCAGTAGCTGAAATGTGCCAGACAGGCTAGGTAGATCCGGACGGTATGCTCTCGGTAATGCTGAATCCGCAACGTCTCTATATACGCAGCGATTAACTCGCCCAAAGGGCCGTGCGTCAGCCAGTCACGACGGGCGAGGTGCGCAAGATATGTGTCAAAGGACATGGTTGTCTCCTGAAGTGATGTACGAAACCCCAGGAGACTGCTACTGATTATGGAAAGTAAAAACCGGCCCAAAAGAATTCAAGCATGCGCCGCATCTACCCATGCCGAACCGTCGAAGGCAAACTCAACATAACAACCGACTGCGCATAATTCCGACCGAGGGCGACCGCCCGCAATGCCCGTTCGGCGGCGTTGTTGTCGATCTCGATGCGGCCATCATCGACGTAGCGCACCAGGGCCTCCCATCGCACAAGGGCATAGCGGATCGCCTCGGCCAGGGCCGACTTCTTCGACAGTTGCCGCAGCGTGGTCTGCATCCAAGTTTGCAAAGCATCGAGCAGCGGCCCCGCGCGCGCCTGGCGTTCGGCCCGCCGAAGGTCGGGCGGCTTGCCGCGTATTTCCTTCTCGATGGCATAGAGTGCGCCAATGTGCTGGAGCGCCTCGCCCGCCAAGGGGGAGGCTTGCGCTTGGTGCAAATCGTAGAATTTGCGCCGGACGTGCGCCTTATGTGGATCTCCACATAAGGCGCATTATCGGGCGTTCCGTTTTATCTGGAGATGCTGGGGGGTACTGCGGGTTCTGCGCGGTGTCGGACGAAACGCGTCTTCACATAAATCCCGGCTGCTCAGAGGGCGTGCAGGAACGCGAGCAGATCGGGGGTCGGTTTCCACGGTTTGGCCGGTATCGGCTCGGGGGCAATGCCAGCCTGCTTCCAGAAGGACTGCAATGCCTCCTCTTTCATTTGCAGGTTCGTCGCGAGATATCGCCCGGTCGTGGCAATGCTGGCATGGCCGAGGTAGTCACGAATGACTGTCACATCCGTCCCCGACTGCAGTAGTGCCACGGCGCAGCTGTGTCGTAGCACATGCGGTGTGATCCGCTTGTGCGCCAGTGCGGGGCATTCCTGCATGGCGGCAGAGGCGGCGTGTTTATGCAGGATGTAGGCGATCCCGTCCCGAGTCAGAGGCTGGCCTTGTCGGTTGAGAAACACATGCTGCGGATCCGCC
>JAIRWW010000129.1 GCA_031268685.1 Azoarcus sp. | reverse complement strand
GGTCGACGACCTCAAGCCGCCATTTTTCCCATGCGATCACATCTCCCGTGCGCGGCA
This sequence comes from Azoarcus sp., assembly GCA_031268685.1. Classification (GTDB taxonomy): domain Bacteria; phylum Pseudomonadota; class Gammaproteobacteria; order Burkholderiales; family Rhodocyclaceae; genus WRNU01. The sequence continues at coordinate 3,691 of JAIRWW010000129.1, read as the reverse complement.
AGCGCCCGAGCAGCCACATGATCATGCCGGACAAAGTGTTGTAGCGCCCCCTGTCTTCCTCTGGCACCTCCTTGAATCCGAGCAGATCCTTGAGTTCGGGCAAGGGAATGAGTCCGTCGAGCAGCCAGGAACCATCCTCGCGCCGCACGGCCCAGGCGTCTTCCTGGCGATCCGTGCGAAACTCGCCAGTCACCGCTTCCATTACATCCTGAAGCGCCACCAGCCCTTGTACTTCGCCGTATTCGTCGACCACGAACACCATATGCGTATTGGAAGCGCGGAACTGTTCGAGCAGTTCCAGCCCCGTGAGCGACTCGGGCACATAGACCGGACTTTGCAAGGAGCGGGTAATGTCGGGCGCACCGCCCTTGAGCGTCTGATTGAAAAGCTGCTTGCTCGAAATAATGCCGAGGATTTCCTCCAGCCCGCCCCGGCACACAGGAAAGCGCGAATGCTCCGACTCAGCCATGCGCGCAAGGTTTTCTTCAAGCGGCCGCTCGACATCGAGCCAGACAATGTCCGAACGCGGCACCATCAGCGAGCCGATCTGCCGGTCGTCCAGGCGAAAGACATTGCGCAGCATCGCATGCTCGTTTTTCTCGATGATGCCGCTCTCCGAACCTTCTTCGAGCAGGGCATGGATTTCTTCCTCGGTAACGCCCGGCGTTTTTCCGTCGCGCAAACCCAAAAGGCGCAGCAACAGCGCGGTCGAACCCGACAACATGCGCACAGCGGGGCGCGAGGCGATAGCCAGTGCGTACATGGGCCGCGCCACGCGGCGGGCGATCCCCTCGGGGTCGATCTGGCCTATCCGCTTGGGCACGAGTTCACCGATCACGATCGACACATACGTAATCAACACCACGGCGAACGCGGTCGCGCTGATTTCGCTGGCGCGCTGCTCCAGGCCCAGATCGCGCAGCCACGCGGCAAACGGCGCGGCCAGCGCCGCCTCGCCCACCACACCGCTCAGGATGCCGATAGAAGTGATGCCGATCTGTATGGTCGACAAAAAGCGCGTCGGCTCTTCGCCCAGGGCGATCGCTATCTTGGCAGCCGCATCTCCATCTTCCGCCAGTTTGGCGAGTTTGCCGCGCCGGGCGGCGACCAGCGCGATTTCGGACATGGCGAAAACGCCATTGATGACGATTAGAACGACGAGAACCAGGATTTCCATTGCAATGCCCGCGCGCGCGACAACCCGGCCCGCGCGGAAATCTGTTGAAGGCCGTCAATCTAACACACGTTTCTCTAACACACGTTTCAATTCAGGCCGCATTGAAACATTAGCACTGCGGCAATATGCCACAGAAGTCGGCCCGGCCACGCCAATCGCAGGCCGAATCCGAAACAGCGCCTCAGGCTGTCCCGCCCACCGTCAGCCCGTCTATACGCAAGGTCGGCTGCCCCACGCCGACCGGCACGCTCTGCCCGTCCTTGCCACAGGTGCCGACACCGGGATCGAGCGCCATATCGTTGCCGATCAGGCTCACGCGGGTCAGTACATCGGGGCCGTTACCGATCAGGGTCGCGCCCTTGACCGGACGGCTTATCTTGCCATCTTCGATCAAATACGCTTCGGCAGTGGAAAACACGAATTTGCCCGAGGTGATATCCACCTGGCCGCCGCCGAAATTGGCCGCGTAAAGCCCCTTTTTCACCGATTTGATGATCTCGTCCGGGTCGCGCTCTCCATTGAGCATGAAGGTATTCGTCATGCGCGGCAGGGGCAGATGCGCGTAAGATTCGCGCCGCCCGTTGCCCGTGGGCAGGGCGCCCATCAAGCGGGCATTCAGTGTGTCCTGCATATACGCTGCGAGAATGCCGTCTTCGATCAGCACGGTGCGCGCGCCGGGGTTGCCTTCGTCGTCGATCGTGAGCGAGCCGCGCCGTCCAGGCAAGGAGCCGTCATCGACCACGGTTACGCCGCGCGCCGCGACCTGTTGGCCGATGCGCCCGGAGAAGGCCGAACTGCCCTTGCGGTTGAAATCGCCTTCCAGCCCATGGCCTATCGCTTCATGGAGCAGGATGCCCGGCCAGCCCGGCCCCAGCACGACGGTCATGACTCCCGCTGGCGCTGGAACGGCTTCGAGATTGACGCTGGCTTGATGCACGGCGGCGAGCGCGTAGTCGCGCAGACGCTCATCTGTGAAATAGCTGTAGTCGTAACGCCCGCCGCCCCCGGCGCTGCCTTGTTCGCGCCTGTCCCCTGCTTCCATGATGACGGTCAGGCCCACCCGCACAAGCGGGCGAACATCGGCAGCCATGTGGCCGTCGCTGCGCGCGATCAGTACTACTTCCCAGGAGCCGGCCAGATAGGCCATGGCTTGCGTCACCCTCGGGTCGGCGGCGCGGGCGAATTGTTCCAGCCGTTCAAGCAGGCGAACCTTGGCGGTATCGTCGAGCGAGACCAGCGGATCGTCGCTGCGGTAAAGCTTGTGGGGCGATTTGCGCGGCGCAATTGCCACCCGGCGCTTCACGCCGGCTTCGGCTATTGCCCGCGTGGCTCGGGCGGCATCTGTGAGCGCGGCAAGCGAGATATCGTCGGAATACGCAAAGGCGGTTTTTTCGCCGCTCACCGCGCGCACCCCCACGCCTTCTTCGATATCGAAGCTGCCCGATTTGACGATGCCTTCTTCCAGGCTCCAGCCTTCCGTGCGGCTGTACTGGAAATAAAGATCGCTGTAATCGACCTCGCGCCGCATCAGCTTGCGAAACACTTTTTCCAGGTCTTCCCGCCCCAGGTCGCGGGAAGAAAGTAAATACTGGTCGGCGATCTTTAGCGCATTCTTCGTCATCACATGTCCATTAGAGAGTCTGTTGTCATGGCTTCCGGGCGGCGGTGACGCAAGGCCGGAAGGCTTTGGCGGATTTCGGCGATACGGGCCGGGTCGAAGGTGGCCGAAGCCACCCCCGGCCCTTCGGCGCGGCAGGCGAGGATGTCGCCCCATGGGTCGACGATCATGCTGTGTCCCCAAGTGCGGCGGCCATGCGGATGACGCCCGCCCTGCGCCGCCGCCATCAGATAGCATTGGTTTTCGATGGCCCGCGCGCGCAGCAGCGTTTCCCAATGCGCCTGCCCCGTAGTGTAAGTGAAGGCCGCGGGCAGCACGATCAGGTCGACTTCACCCATGGCGCGAAAAAACTCGGGAAAACGCAGGTCGTAGCACACGGCGAGACCCACGCGCCCGGCTGGCGAATCGAAACACACCACCCTGCCGCCCGCTTCGATGGTATTGGCTTCGTCGTAGCATTCATCAAAAACTGACTCCGGTTGGGAACCTCCCCCTTCAGAGGGATAATCGGGCACGGGAGGGGCGTAAGCCCTTCCGTGTCTTGTCGCCCGGTTACGGGCGTGGATTGAAACATCGCCACGGGTGAATCTGAAAAGATGAATTTTGTCGTAACGCGCCACGCGCGCGCCCCGGTCGTCATAGACCAGCGCGGCATTGCGCACTTTGCCCGGATCCTTGGCGGCCAGCGGCAGCGTGCCGCCGACGATCCACACTTTGTGCCGCGCGGCGGCTTCGCGCAAAAAATCCTGGACCGGCCCGACGCCATCTTGTTCGCAGGCGCGCAGTTTGGCGTTTTCAATGCCCGACATCAGCGAGAAAAATTCCGGTAAGGCCAGCAGGCTCGCGCCCGCATCGGCGGCTTCGGCGATTAGCTCGCCCGCAACGGCGAGATTGTC
>JAIRWW010000094.1 GCA_031268685.1 Azoarcus sp. | reverse complement strand
ATTTCCTTCAGTTTGTCGAAGCTGGTGACGCCGACGTTGAAATCCCCATCCGTTGCCAACAGGATACGGTTTATCCCGCCTTTGATGAATTGTTTGCGCGCCTGCTGGTAGGCCAATTTAATGCCCGATTCTCCCGCTGTGCTGCCGCCCGCATTCAGGCGGTCGATGGCATTGGTGATTTTTTCTTTTTCGTCGCCCGATGCGCCCGCCAGTATTACGCTTGTGTTGCTTGCATAAGTTACCAGGGAGATGCGATCCTGACTGCGCAGTTGCTGGACGAGCAGTTTTAGCGAGGATTGCAGCAGCGGCAATCTTTCCGGTGGATACATCGAACCGGATACGTCGACCAGGAAGACCAGATTGGCCGGGGGCAAGGTTTGCTTGGCCAGGTCTTCGCCCTTGAGCGCGATCCGCAGCAGGGTTTTTTCGGCATTCCATGGCGCGGGCGCCAGCGCCGTATGCACGGCGAAGGGTTTGCCATTGGTCGGCTGGGCATATCGATACGAAAAGTAGTTGAGCATTTCTTCGGTCCGCACGGCGTCTCGTGGCGGCATTTGCCCCTGTTTGAGCATTCTGCGCACATTGGCATAACTGCCGGTATCCACGTCGATTGAAAACGTCGATACTGGTTCTTCGGCTACGAGCTTGACCGGATTGTCTTCAAACTTTCCGTAAACGGCGCGGTCGGGTTCGCTGGCGGCGGCGCCGATTAGCAGACTCTCTGCCGCGAAGGACGGCGAAAGGGGCGGCGTGCTAGCAGCCACGATAGGCTGCGGCGATGATTCTATATCAGATGCATTTTGTTCATTGAAAGTATCCGTCGAAGGCGACTGCACGCATGCAGTTGCGAAAACAATGGGTAGAAAGACTGCGAGCTTCAGGTTCATGATGAAATGCCCTATGCTGTTATAAAAGCCGAGAAAACGCTTGCGCGCACGCATAGTAATGCAATAAGGCGTAAGTGTTATTAATCCAGATTGTTTATTAGCCCAAATATTATTCATTTCCTTCTACTGATTAATATTGAGCGTTCGAGTTGATTTTGGGCGAAGCAATTGATTTTATGGTGGATACCCGACGATCACGCTTAGATCAAATGGCATTTTTTGCGATGTATCCGAGCAGTATTGGGGCTAATGGATAATCAGGGATTAAAACGCAGGAGTGTTGTCTAATTACAACTCTGCAATTGGCTTCTGGGCCGCTCTTGAGGGCGCGGCCCGGTTGTTTGGAGCGGCTTGGCTCACTAAATTTCGATGTGGAAGACTGGCAAAAAAAAGCCCCGCGCATGGCGGGGCTTTTTTCATCCCGAAGCGTCCGGGATTTGCGCCGATTCGGCGCGGGAATTCAGGCGGATTTTTTGGATGTCGCCTTGGCGGTAGTGCCAACAGCCTTGACCGTGGCGTTGGTCGCCGCGGCAACATTGGCTTCGGCGATTTCGGTCGCTTGCTTGACGGCCTTGGAGAAGTTGTCGTAGGCGCTGTTGGCGGCGGCGATGGCCGATTTCACGGCGGCAACTGCAACGTCGGAACCAACAGGAGCGGACTTCGCGGCTTTGTCGAGCGCGGAGGAGACGTTCTTGTTCAGTTCGGCAAGTTGGGTTTCAAGTACTTTCGCCAGTTCTTCCTGACCTTGCGAAGCGATTTCGTAAACGCTGCGGGCGTAGGCAACGGATTTCTCCAGCAGGGGCTGGATCAGCGAGGCTTGCAGCGAAACCAGCTCTTGCACGTCTTTAGTGCCGAGCAGGGCTTTGGTGCTGGAAACGCTGTCTTCGAGGACAGAACGCGCGGTATTGAGGTTGAGCGCGGCCAGGCGTTCGGCATTGGCGAAGGCACTGTTGGTAAGGCTCAACAGGGTTTCGATGTTGGCTTTGTTGCTGGCGGCGAATTGCTCGGGGTTGAACGTCGACATGGGAATCTCCTGAAGAAAGGCGTGGGATGAAAGCTGCAAAAGGGGCGATAAATCTGCTGGACTGCCCAGTTGGGGATATTGCTGTACGGATGCTGCTGCACAGCAATTCTCGTTTTCCTGCATTATATGCGGCAAATTTTAGCTGTCAAGAATTTTTTTGTGCATTGCACAAAAAATCTACACCAGCACAATTGCAAGCAAGCATCCTATAGCAGAGTGGAAAATGGCATAAGCCGAGATCTTGGTTTTATGTGACATGGGTCTCACTGCGCCGAATATTCACGTGCTGTTTTTTATTTCTAATCTGGCGGGACACCAAGCACGGGAGACAGCATGCTCAGCCCACAACAACCTATCGGTTCCGGCTTCAATGCCGCATCCACGACCCATGATGTGATTGCCGGCATCGACCTGCGCGGCAAGACGGCCATCGTCACCGGAGGCTACTCCGGCTTGGGGTTAGAGACGACACGAATCTTGGCCGCAGCCGGCGCAGAAGTCGTCGTTCCGGCACGTGACCGGCGAAAGGCCGAGGAGGCTTTGAAGGGTATCTACGGCGTCAGGATCGAGGCGATGGATCTGATCGACCCGGCATCCATCGATTCATTTGCTGGCCGATTCCTGGCTTCCGGCCGCCCTTTGCATATTCTGGTCAACAATGCAGGGGTCATGGCGCTGCCGACCTTGACCCTCGACTCGCGTGGCTTCGAGTGTCACTTTGCGATCAATCACCTCGGGCATTTCCAACTGAGCACACGCCTGCTGCCGGCCTTGCGCGCGGCCAGCGGTGCCCGGGTTGTTTCCGTGTCAGCCCGGGCGCATCAGGTATCAGATGTCGTGTTCGACGATCCTTTTTTCCAGCATCGGAAGTACGAACCCATGCACGGGTATGGGCAATCGAAGACAGCCAATATCCTGTTTGCGCTCGGACTGGACGCGAGGGAAGCTCGCCACGGCGTGCGCGCTTTCTCATTGCATCCGGGCAGCATCGTCAGCACCGGTCTTGGTCGCAATTT
>JAIRWW010000090.1 GCA_031268685.1 Azoarcus sp. | reverse complement strand
GCAATTCGTCGCTGCTCATCGGGCCGACCGATTCCTGGCAACGGTCCAGCAGGGCGAGCATGCCCGGAAACGCCGCCAGCCGGTTTGTGAAATCGTTGCGCAAGGTCAGGACGGCGATGACCGGGCCGCCGTCGGTGTGCCGGGTGGCGTTGGCGGCGTACAGCAGGTTGTCGACGAAAATGCGCCGCGCGTTTTTATCTTCGCAGACGGTGAAGATTTCCTCGAACTGATCCACGAGCAGGATGAGTTTCCCCTTGCCAGCAGCCATGTCGTGGAGGACGCATTCATTGGCGGACGGATCGCGGAGCGCATCCGCGAAAGCGTGTTGCTTCCCCTCATCCAGGCCCAGTGCTGGCCCGGCCTCGTCCGCCAGCTTTTGCACGGGATCCGAGCCCGGACGCAATATCGCGTATTTCCAGCCCTGCGCGCCTTCGATTGCGCCGTTTTGCAGCGCGGCGAACAGGCCCGCCTTCGCCAGCGACGATTTGCCGCTGCCCGATGCGCCCACGAGCATGAGCAAGCGCAGGCCGTCATCGCGCACGATGGCGAAGCGTATTCGTTCGACGAGGCGGTTCGTCTGGCACTCCCGGCCAAAAAACCACTGCCGCTTCTCCAGATCGAAGGACTTCAGGCCCGGATAGGGGTTGTTTGCGTCAGCGGGCGCCACCCCCGCCGCCGCCAGTTCGCTTTCCGGTTCGCCCATGATGGCTTTGACGAGTTCATTGAGCCAGTACTGTTCGGTACCGTTGTGGTCATCAAAATGAATGAAGGACGACGGACACAGGGCCAGTGTGGCCGGATCGTAGTAATCTACGGTTGCTCCGGGCAAATAAACGAGAATTGTCCGGCGGCGCTCGTCTCTGACCGCCAGGCCGATAGCGATTCCCTGTTCCCGCTTCTGCCATGTTTCGCTGATCCCCGCCCATCCAACGCAGGCGATGAATGTGTCGATGTCACGAATGGCTTTCGCCAGTCTGTGAGCCACGTCTGTCTCTCCGGGGCGTATTTCCCGTTTGTCCAGATAGACTTCCAGCCCCCGCATTTCCAGGTCTTTGCCAAGGCGCTCGACCTGTGCGAGGTTTTCGCTGTTGTAGTTCAGGAAAACACGTTTGGAAGCCATGCTGTTCACTCCGCTTTTTCGGGCGCTCTGCCTGCCTGATTGTCAATGCGGCAAGAATACCGCATCAAGAGGGTGATGTCATGCCCAGCGCCATGGCCTACTGGAGTGACATATTGTGATGCTCGTCCGGCCTATTGAGCTGGCAAGCAAAAAACATTGTTCGGGCTGAGCCTGCCTATGGCCTGGTGTCAACCGGGCTCCGACAGGCTCCGCCCGAACGGGGGGGCAGGGGCAGGCACGGGGGCCTGCCCCTACGGCAGGTTTAACGAGATGGGCATCTCTCGGTGAAGTGATGCCCATCATTTTTGAAAATGGCCCAACGATTTTTGAAAATCGCCCAATGATTTTTGAAAATGATGGGCATCTCTCGATGAAGTGATGCCCATCATTTTTAAAAATCGCCCCACGATTTTTGAAAGAGATGGGCATCTCTCGGGAACACCATGTTGGCTCCCTCTCCGAGGGCGGCGGCGCGCGGCGAAGCCGCGTGACGGAGGGTGCGGGGCGGGGGGCGAGGCGACATGAGAAGTTGCTACCGCCGCCACTCCTTCCGTCTCGTCTTCGGCGAGCCACCTTCCTCGGGAGGAAGGCTTTATCCAGATTGCCTCAAAATCTCTTGACCTGAACCATGGAATCTCAGCCCGAACGGTAGCGGCGCATTTCGGCAGCGGTGGCGTATTTGCTTGCCTGTTTAATCAGTTGCCGCGGATTCTCCAAGGATCAGACGGCGCGCCCAGTGTTCGATGAGTTCTTCGTCATGGCCCGAAGGGTGGTGGCGCAGGCCGAGATGCAGGTATTCGTGTGTCAGCGCCAGACGGTCTTCCATTGTTTTCAGCCCGCGCACGTGGATGCGGTTTCTGTCCTGTTCGGAAAACGGCGCGCCATGGGGCAGCAGGCAGACGCGCGGCGTGGAGGGCGGCGGTTCAAATCCCCGCAGGCGCTCTTGCAGGCTGCGACGCCATTGTTGGGCGCGCGCGGCGAGCCAGGTTTCGGCTTGGGTGAATTGGCGGCAGGCTAGGCCCGCAGGGTCGTGCATTGCGGCCAGGTCGGCGTCGGGGAAGGCTTTGCGCAGGATGAGGTCCCATGGTTCCCCGGCACGGCTGGCGGCGGCGGCTTCTGTCCAGGCCATCCGGTTTTTTGACGGGGTGTGGCTGTGGTAGCCGACCGGCGCGCCGCGCAGTATGAGTCCGGCGCTGAATCCGGCGGCAGCGCGGGCAGCTGCGCCGGGGGGATTGGGCGATACGCGCTGTGCGTGGCTGCTGTCGTCGATGGCGAGGCAGTTGCCTTGCTTTTTTGCTTCGTTCAGCAGGTAGCTGCGGATGACGACCGATAGGGCGCGCGCGGCTTCGGTCTGCGTCGCGTCGGCTTCGCGTTCTATGACGCGGGCGACGTAGTCGTCCAGGCCGAAGCGCCCTTCGATGCGGTCGCGCCCGCTTTCCCGCGTCAGGCTTAGTTCGCCGTTGGCGGTGATGGGCACTGATACGCCTTTCGGAAAGCGGGCGACGTAGCGTCCGCGCAATATGCCTTCTGCTGCGGGTTTGCCGCCTGCTTGTTCGAGCGTGAACGGGTAGCGCGCGAAGAAGTTTACTTTTATGCAGCCCGGAGCCGGGGCGGTGTTTTCTGGCGAAAGTGTTTCCGACAGGGCGGCGGCCAGTGTCGCGCCATGGCGCGCCATGATTTGTTGGCCCGTGCCTTCGCCAGCGAACCATATGGGCCGTCCGTCGCTCAGCCAGCCAGCGGCTCCGCCGTAGCGGGTTCCGGGTTTGCCGGGGCGATGCCAGGAGAAGGTTTTGATCCGCAACTGGCTGCCCAGGCCCCGCGCGAGTTCCGTCGGGGCAGGGGCCGCTCCGGAGTCGAACAGGCGCGCGAGCAGGACGTTTGCGGCAGTTTCGCGCGAGTTGGCAGGCACGGCGGCGAGTGCGTCCAGGATGCTGGCGGGCGGTACGACGGTTTCCGGTTTCATTGCGCTGAGTTCGGCAAGCCAGGGGGCATTGGCGCGCACGCCGGGGCGGGCTTGCCAGAACTGTCGCCATGCCTGCGGCTTGATGGCGAGGCGCTCGGGCGAGAAAAACAGGCCGCAAGAGCGCAAGAGCGCCGCATCTCGTTCTATGGCCTGGCCGGGGTTGCAGCAGTAGATTTCTTCCGCGCGGTGTTCGCGGGCGGCTGCGGAAGCGCCTTGCGCGCCGGTGCAGACGTAGTCCGGTGCGGGGTGGCGTTCTTCCAGTAGCCAGGTGTAGACGAAAAGTTTCCAGAGGCTGCCGAGCGGCGCGCGGGCGGCGAAGGGGTCTTGCGGGCCGGGAGCGGAGGCTTTGTCCGTTGATGCGGGTGTATGCGCGTTTGGGCCGGTGCGCTGGTTTTCGCCCGGTTTTCGGAGCCTTGTTATGTTTATGTTTTGCGGTTTGCCCGAGGCGTCGAAGCTGCGCCATTCCGGTTCGCCGGGCGTGCCGCTATCCCAGAGGATTTCCAGTGCTGGAAGTTCCCCGGCGGCCTGTGCGGCTGCCGTGCAGGGGCAGCCGCAGGCGGCGATGAGGGGGAGAAGCAGCCGCCAGGGCGAGACAGCCGCGCCGGGCCGGAACATTGTTGCGCTGCTTCGCGGGCGCTTGGTCAGTCTACGATCCAGTTTGTGTTTCCGCCTTCGGCATAGGCTTTCCGCGCCGGTTCGTACATTCGGTGGTAACGCGCCGGGGGCAGGGTGAAGCTGCCGCTTTGTCCGACGCGCAGCAGGTTGCGCAAGACGATTTCTTTGCCGGCGGGCAGGTTTTCGACCGGTATGCCGTAGCGATCCGGGTGTTCTTCGGCTTGGCTGCTGTCCAGCGGTTTTTTCTCTTTTTTGTCGCCTTCGATGAGTTCGAGACCCCAGGTGCTGCGTTCTATGGCTGCGCCGGGAGGCAGCGGCGCTTCGACGAGGCCGTATCGGTAGGGGGTTTTCGACGAGAGACGGATTTCGTCCAGGTAGAGGGTTTGGGCCGACAATTTTTCGTCTGGTTTGACGGGCACTGCCGCGTAGCTGGCGACGCCTTTTTTGAATTCGCGGCGCTCCAGCCGGTACAGTTTGCGCACGATGTCGACTGGCAGGGCGTTTTTGCCGTTTTCTTTGCTTTCGTAGCGCAGGATCGCCGTGAGTTGGGCGGGCGCGTTGTTTATTTGTAGTGTGTCGGGCAGATTGGCGTTAGCGGGCCAGCGCCACCCGGTTTGGCCGAAGCGCATTTCCGTCGCGGCCCATTTATTGTCGGCAGGTTTTAGTCCGTCGGTATTGTCCCGGAAGTCGCCGCCGAGCGCTTTGCGCGTCCAGACCAGGGTCAGCGCTCTGTCTATTGTCGGCGTTGCTTCGGTGGCATCGGCGAGGATGGCGGGCGCTTCTGCGGGGTTCAAGCCGCCTGCGAGCAGGAGCAGGGCGCGCGCCGAAGGTTGTCCGCTGGTTTGCAGGGTTTTTTTCGCATTGGCGTATGCATTGCTTGTGGCGGGGGGCGGGGTTTCGTCGCGGGGTTTTTGTTTTGCGCGTTGGGCGCGCTGCTGTGCTCTGTTGCCGGATCTGGGGCGGGAAGCCGCAGCGGCGGGCGCGGCGGCTTTTGTTTCTGCTTCTATGCTGGTTTTTCTGATGCCTGCTTCCGATGCGATGAGAGAGGCCAGCACCCGCGCATAGGCAAGGCCGAGCGGGGAATCTGGATCGACCAGAATGGGGCTGCTGCTGTCCGCGGCTTCGCCATCGGTCTGGCGCTCGCGCTCATTGCCGCCCTCAGCCGCTTTTTCCATGGATGCCAGCGAGGCGAGCAAGCCTTCGGCCTGTGTGCGCACGGGCAAGCCGATTTGCTGGATGAACCAGAGCGCGAGTGCGCGGTGCAGTACGGGGCTGCGGTCTGCGTGATCCCGGTAAACCGCCAGGACGTGTTCCCAGTGTCCGGCGGGCATGGAGATGCCCAGCGCGCGAGCGGCATGCCAATCGGCATAGTAGGCGTAGGCGGTCATGAATGCGTCGCTTTCGTCGCCGCGCGCCCACCAGCCGAAAACGGCGTTGGGGCCAGCGAGCGCGGCCAGCCGCTGGCGCTGGCTGGAGAGCGTTTGCCACAAGGCGGCCGTTTTGCCTTGCGCGCGGTCTGGCGCGAGGAGCGGCGTGACGATGGCGAGCGGAATCAGGCGGCTTGATGTTTGTTCGACGCAGCCCCATGGGTATTCGATGAGTGAATCGGCAATCCGCAGGAAGTGTTCGCTGCCCTTCGCGGCCAGGCTCAGGCTCAGGCGGCTGGCGTCAGCCGGGAGTTTGAGGGGGACGGTTCCACGCCCGATTTCCAGCGCTTGTTCGTGGATGCCGCGCCAGTGGCTGGCTTGGGCGATGAGCGGGGTTTCAAGCGCATCGGCCAGCGTGTGCGCTTCGCGTACTTCCAGCCGCGCCGTTTGCGCGCCGGAGAAAGGCGGCAGTTTGAATGGCAGATAGGTCAGGCCGCGCGGCAGGTTTGCTTTTTGCACGATTTCTGTTTGCGCCAGTTTGAGGATGATTTCTGCTTCGCGCGTTGTGTCTGTGTTGTTGAACACGGCAAGCGAGGCGACTGGGGCGTCGCCTTCGCGCATCCAGGCGGGCGAAGTCCATTTGGCGTATAGCGGTTTGTCGGATTGCACGTAGGCTGCGCGCTGTCCGTAAGCGCCGCTTTGTTGTGCGTCGTCCAGCGCTACGGCGCGCACGGTGATGCGCCAGCGCGAGAGCGCGTCCGGCATTTTGAAGCTGAAGCGGGCGTGGCCGTTTTCGTCGGTGAGCAGGGCGGGCTGCCATGCCGCGGTGTCGGTGTCGTCGCGGCGGGCGCGTTCTAGTACTTTGATGCCGCGTTCGTTGTATTGGTGGCGGGCTGGCGGCTGGCGCGCGGCATCGCGGGCGTAATCGGCGGCTTCGTCGTAGGTGATGAAGTTGAGGCTGGCATCGGTGCGCACGTTGTTGCGGCGCGCGTGCTGGAAGAATTCCACGATGTCGGGGGCGATTTCCGGTTGCAGGGCGTAGATCATTTCATCTACGACGGAGACGGTCAGCAAGGCCCGAGCAGGTTTGCCTTTCAGGCTGGCGTCGATGTCGACCGTTACTGTTTCGCCGGGTTGTACGCTCGGTTTGCTGGTTTTTATGTCGAGCGCCAGACGCGGCGCGGCGACGACTAGTCCGGCGTTCTGGAAAACGTATTCGCCTTTTTGGATGTATACCAGCGAGAAGGTCATGTTCGGCGCGTATGCCTCGGTAACGGGGATGCGCGCGCGCCATTGTCTGGGGCCGAGGCGTTCGATGTTCGCCCAGCCGACATCGCCGTTTTGGGCGGCGGAAAGCAGCGCGGCGGCTTCTACCCGGTCGCGCTCCAGTGTGATCAGGGCTTCGTCGACTACATCGGAGAATGTGATCAGTACTTCGGCGGTATCGCCAGCTTGGTAGCGTTCTTTGTCTACGACCATTTCTATGGTGCCGGGTACGGCTTCGATGCCTTTCGCGTCGCCGTCGATTCCGCCGACCCAGTGTGCGGAGGCGGCCACGAGATTTCCCTTGGCATCGCGCAGCAACAGGGAGTAGGAGCCTGGCCTTTCCAGTTTCGGCGCCCATTTGCGCGCGCCGTCATCGAACTTGCCGCCTTCTTTGCTTTGGTCTTCGAGGCGGACGATTTCCCAGTACGCGGGCGGCGCGGCGCTTTCGCTGTCCGGGCTTTCCGGCTCCAGGCGGAAAACCACGGTTTCGCCCGGCATGGAGAATTTGCGTTCGCTCGTCAGCTTCCAGTTTGCCGCGGCGCGTTCGACCAGCAGTTCGCTGGTTTTCCGCACACGGTAGGCCGCGCCATCGGTCGCCAGCGCGGAAAGAATGAGGCGCGAAGGCTCTTTTGCGGCGGGCAATGAGAACGGCGCTTCGCCCCGGTCGTTCGTGTTCAGGTTCTCCGTCGCCAGTTGTACGGGGAACTGGCCGCCGTAGCGCAATTCGCCCTGCACCATGCTCAGCGTTTGGGCGCGCAGGGTAAGTTCGATGGCGGCGTTCTTTACCGGGTCGCCGTTCGGGTAATTCAGGCGGATTGTGCCGGAGACCGGTTCGCCGGTCTTGAAGCTTTCTTGCCCAGGAACAATCGTTATTTCCAGGTGCGGTTTTACGTATTCGGCGACGCGGAAGGCCGCGCCGTATACCTTGCCCTGATATTGGGTGCGGATTTCGTAGCCGCCAGCGAGTGCGTCGTCCGGCAGGTGGAAAACGGTGTCGCCGCCGCGTTCGGCTGCGAATTGCGCTTTGTTCGTCCAGACCTGCGCGCCGTTGGGGTCGATGACGCTGATGCCGAGTTCCCCCGCGTTCGCTGGCGATGACTGGTTGGCGGCGCGGTATTCGCGCGCCAGAAATTTGATATTGACTTCGTCGCCGGGCCGGTAGAGCGGCCTGTCGGTGATGGTGTAGAACTTGGTGTCGTGGATTTCGCTGTCGTAATAGAAATTTTCGGAGACAAAGACGCCGCCAGCGGGGTCTTGCCCCAGCAGGTAGGTGCGTTCCGGGCTGGAGTGCGTGAATGTGGCGAGTCCGTCGGCGTTGGTGGTGGCTGATGCGAGCACGCCGCGGCCATCTGTCCATTGCAGCTCAGCGCCGAGCACGGGTCGGCCATCGAGGCGGTGCGCCGCCCACACTGTGAAGGTGCCGGAAGCGAGCTTGGTGACGGCAACGGTGTCGGAGACAAAAACGAGCGTTACGGCGCGATGGGTGCCAAGGATTGCTTCGGCGACATAAAGCCCTGGCCGCAGCTTGCCGAGCGGTACATGGAAATTGCCTTCGTTCTTTGGGATGAAACTGCTGCTGGAACCGGCAAGCGCCACGCCAGCGCCTTCAAGCGGCGCGATGGGCTTGGCCGCCATCAGCGGGTAGCGGAAGCGGTCGATGAACTCAAAGCCTTCCAGCGGTTTGAAACTCGTGGCGGGCTGGTAATCCGGCTGCGTCAGCGTGGTTTTCAGCGCCGGAGCTGTTTCAGTCACGGACAGTTTGGCTTTTGATGCGAAAAGATCGCGCCATGCGCGGCGCGACTTGTTCCAGGCGTTGCTCCACAGATAAGTCAGGGTGTTGGCGATGCCTTCGTCGCGGGGCCGCGCCTTGACGTCGATGCGATGCAGGTTTTTTTGCGCTTTGAGGAAGGCGAGCGGTTCAGGCACGCGGTAAAGCGCGATGTCGATGCCGCCGTATAGCGCGGCGGCGTTCTTGCCGCTGTGTGCCGGAACTTCGACTCTCAGCAAGGCTTCGTTAGCCGTGCCGTATTGTGTGTCGGAGAGTACGAAGAACGGTTCGCTTGCTGGCGGCGAGTAGCCGCTGCTTGCGCCCACGTCCTGTTGCGCCAGTGCAAGCGGCGGCAATGTCAGAAAGGTGTAAATGGCCAGCGTCGCCAGCGAGGATTTGCATACGTTAGTCATTGTCGTCGTCAGGTCAGAAAAGCCAGTGAAAACACACCGGCGAAATTAGGGTTTCCGGGTTCGGGCCGCCAGCGCGTGTCGTTCCATTGCAAAAGCGCCGTGAGCGAGGCCGAGCGCATGCCGTCGTCGCCGGGGCGGGGCGGAGCGCCGTTGTGGTAGACGATTCGGCGGCCCGTCCAGAGCATTAAATGCTGTTCGGCCCCCTGGTCGAAAAACAGTAAATCAGCTGGCCGGGCGCGCCGCACGTCGCGTCCGGCCGGCACGCTGTTTTCTTGCACGAGGCCGATGGCGTTTACATATGCGCCTTCGCTGCCGTCGGGCCGTTTCCAGTTGTGGCGCAACTCGCGGCGGACATCTTCGGGCACGAGATCGGGCGGCAGGCGTCCGCCCATGCCCATTGCTTTTCGCCAGCGCCCGTCGTGGTCGGCAAGCGCTTCGGCGACGGCGAAGCGGATGAGTCCGGCGCAATCGCGGTGCGTCCAGCGCGGCGTCGGGCCTCGGCGAATCTGTTCTTCGGCAATGCGCACTATCCATGCCCGCAGGGCGCGGTTTTGCATCGCATCCAGGCGGCGCGGCGGCATGGCGCTTTTTTCGCCCGGCAGCGCCGCAGGCAAGGCCCATGACGGCATGGACGGCAGGCCAGCGGCCAGCGTGGCGAGCGCCAGGCAAAAGCGTCGGCGTGTCGGCGCGAAGCTCATATCCGGCTCTCCGCGCTCAAGGCAGGGAACTGCCTGCTTCCCATTCCAGCGCGCGCCATTCGTGAGTGTTGCGGCTTTTTCCCTTTGGCAGCTTTATGCGCTGCGATGGGTAACGCGCCAGTGCTTCGAGCCTCGGCAAAAGATAAGCATCGGCGGCGTTGCGGAACAGGGTTTCTTCGTTGCGGGGCAGGGCGGCGAGCGCTTCGTCGCGCAGCAGGGCGGCTAGCGCCTGCGGCGCGATGAAAGCCAGCGTATCTCCACCGGTTTTGGTGAAACTGTCCGCAAGCGCCGGATAACGTTTGGCGGCAACATCGAGCGCGCTCTTGACCAGTGCGGCGTCAGGCGAGAAGAAAACCATATCGCCCTGGATGGCCAGCGCCGGTTTCAGGCTGCGCTGGCCGCCGTCCTTGTCTGCGGCGGCGGAGCCGAAACGCGATATCACCTCGCCTTGCCACTGCGCGATGCCGCTGTCCGCATCGAAGCTTGTTTCGCCCCCATTGCCGGCAATCGCCGAACTGGTAATCGCAAAAAACTCCCCGGCTTGCTTTTCATCTATGCTGGATTTCAGGCGGGCCGCGAAAAGCGGTGTGTAAAGGCGCGAATCCTTGTACCAGCAGACGGCGGCGGGGCCTGCGAAATGATCGGCGAACCACGCTGGCGCGGCTGGGTTCTCCAAGCTGGCGTTGAACTTTTTAAGAACCGGCACAACCCGCATCCAATCCACCGGCAGGCCAGCGCAAAGGCCCGGCCCGTGTGGCAGGCTGGCCCATATTCCTTCGCCGCTGCCGGAAATCGGGCCGCCGCTGGTCAGCGCCATGCTTTGCCATTCGCCCTTGTCGTCGAAAGTCATGCCCAGCGCCGCCAGCCCCGGCGCGAACGTGTCGTAGCCGAAAGC
>JAIRWW010000089.1 GCA_031268685.1 Azoarcus sp. | reverse complement strand
TACCGCGAAATTTTCAAGCTGCTCCGCGAACTCGATTGACTAGTAGCGCCGCGCCCCCAGGGCGACAAGAAACCGTGTAAATCGTTCCCCATATCGACACATGCGGCGCAAGATGACGTACCCTTGCACCATTTTGTCAATTACACCCTGTTTCGCGGAGGGGCTGATAATGCTGGAATCATTCGCCGGTCTGGTAAGCGTTGTCGACGGTATCGTCTGGGGGCCTTATGTACTGATTCCCTTGCTGTTGGCCGTAGGCGTGATACTGACCATCGGTCTTCGCTTCATGCCCTGGCGGGAATTGCCGCATGCGTTCGCCACGATGTGGCGGGGGCGCCATCATCATCCCGGCCACGAGGGCGAACTGACGCCTTTTCGCGCGCTGATGACTTCGCTGGCGGCCACGATCGGCACTGGCAATATTGTCGGTGTGGCGACCGCCATTCTCATGGGCGGGCCGGGAGCCGTCTTCTGGATGTGGATGACGGCGCTCGTGGGGATGGCCACCAAGTTTTGCGAGGCCACGCTGGCGGTCAAGTTCCGTGAGGTGACGCCGGATGGCAAGTTCGTCGGCGGGCCGATGTACTACATCAAGAACGGGCTGGGGCCGAACTGGAAATGGCTGGCCGTCCTGTTTGCCATTTTCGGTACGGTGGCTTCCTTCGGAATTGGCAACATGACGCAGGCCAACTCGGTCGCGGCAAACGTCATCAGCTTGGGAAGCTATTACGATCTGAGCCTGAATCCGTGGCTCATTGCCATCGGGCTGCTGGTTTTGTCGGGCGTCGTGCTCGTTGGCGGCGTCAAGCGCATCGGTATGGTCGCGGGCACGCTGGTGCCCGTAATGGCGCTGATCTACTTCCTCGGCGGGCTGGTGATACTCGTGGCCAACATCGAAAAAGTGCCAGGGGCGATCCGCCTGATTTTCGAGAGCGCCTTGTCCGGCCATGCCGCTGTCGGCGGCTTTACTGGCGCGGCCGTTGCAGCGGCGATCCGGTTTGGGGTGGCGCGCGGCCTTTTCTCCAACGAGGCAGGCATGGGTAGCGCCCCGATTGCACATGCCACAGCCATGGTCGATAACCCGGTCAAGCAGGGTTTGCTGGGAATGCTCGACCCCTTTATTGATACCATCATCATTTGCTCTATTTCGGCGCTCGTTATCCTGTGTTCAGGGGAATGGACGACTGGCCTCAACTTTCAACTCGGCGCAGAAAATGCCAATATCGTTCCGGTTACCGTCGACCTGCGCGGCGAAGCCGCTCCTTTCGACATCGAGGCGCCGGAAGGCGGCGGCTTGATCGTCGCCGGGAAAAAACGCATAACGGCCGAACACCTTCAAAAAATGGAAGACGCTGGAATCGTCAGTTTGACGGTTCCGGATGAATTCATCTTCGGCCGTCTCATCGTCCGCGAAATCGTGAAGGACGGCGAAACGCTGGCGGAAATGCGCAGCGAAATCAACAAAGATTTGATCGAAAAACTGCGCGAAGCCGGGGTGAGCGAATTATCTACGGCGCATGGCGCGGGCACGCTGACCGCGCGCGCCTTCCACAATACGATGGGCATTGCCGGTTCCTGGCTGGTCACAATCGGGCTGGTGTTGTTCGCCTTTTCCACCATCCTCGGATGGTGCGTGTATGGCGAACGTTGCGTGATTTATCTTTTAGGCCACAAGGCGGCGCTGCCCTACCGGATCGCTTTCACGCTTGTCGTTCCAGTCGGCGCTCTCGCCGAGCTGAGTCTGGTGTGGGATCTTGCCGATCTCTTCAATGGGCTGATGGCGCTTCCTAACCTGATTGCCCTGTTGCTGCTGAGTCCAATCGTCTTCAAACTGGCGCGGGAATATTTCAGCCAGCCCAAAAGCGAGCGTTCCGGGAAAAGCGAATGAGCAGAGCGCGCGCCAGGAGCCGGACAGTTTTTTCGCTGTATGAACGCGCCGCGCATTGTGGCACGGGGTTTGCCCGATGAATTCTGCCAATTTTGTTCAGTGTTTTTTGCTGGAAAATCTCGATATCCGCGGCAGCATGGTGCGCCTTACCGGCGTGTGGCAGGCGCTGCTGCGCAACCGTGCTTATCCGGGCATCGTGGCGAAGCTGCTTGGCGAGATGGCGGCGGTTTCCGCCGTGATCGCAGGCAATCTCAAGCAGCCGGGGCGGCTCACCTTTCAGATACAGGGACGCGGCCCGGTGAGCCTGCTTGCTGTCGATTGCACGGAATCGCTCAATTTGCGCGGCTACGCCAGGGTCGAGCAGGGGGCCGTAGGCGCGGGTGCGGATTTGCTATCGCTGGTCGGCGATGGCCGTCTGCAACTGAGCCTGGAAACGGAAGGCATGGAGCAGCCTTACCAAAGCTTCGTGCCGCTCGCGGGAAACAGCATTGCTGATGTCTTTACGCGCTATCTCGAACAATCCGAACAGCAACCCGCCAAGCTGTGGCTTGCCTGCGACGAGACCGCCAGCTCCGCGCTGTTGCTGCAAAAGCTCCCCGATGCCGACGCCAGGGATGCCGACGGCTGGACGCGCATCACTACGCTGGCCGACACGGTGAAATCTGGCGAGCTGCTCGTCCTCACCCCCGCCGCCTTGCTTCACCGGCTTTTTGCCGAAGAAGACGTGCGCATTTACGCCGCCCGCGCCGTGACTCATCATTGGCCGCCCGAGCCGGAAAAAGTCGCCGCCATGTTGCGCGCCGTGGGCGAGGAAGAAATCCGCGCCGTGCTGGCCGAAAGCGGCGAACTCGTGATCCGCGACGAACTGTCGAACCACACCTACCGCTTCGACAGCAAGGATATAGATATGGTTTTCCAGTTGCGGACCTTGCACTGAGAGCGCCTGTTCAGCACCGCCTTCAGGCTTGGATCTGGAAAACCTCGCCATCGTCGAGCCGCAGGGCGGTGAGCTGCCCGCCCCAGACATAGCCCGAATCCAGAGCGATTAGACCTTCTTCGCGGTAGAAGCCGAGCGCCGACCAATGGCCGCAGACGATGGTATGGCTGCGGCTGGCGCGGCCGGGGAGCGCGAACCAGGGCAACATGCCTTCCGGCGCTTTGTCGGGGGGGCCTTTGGCGCGCATTGCCATGTGGCCGTCGCCGGTGCAGAAGCGCATCCGCGTGAAGGCGTTGACGATGACCCGGAGACGTCCCCAGCCCTTGAGGCCGTCCTCCCAATGATCGGGGCGGCTGCCGATCAGGTGCAGGAGAAATTTTTTCGCTTCCTTGCCGGTCAGCGCATCTTCGACCTCGGTGGCGAGCGCCTGCGCCTTGGGGACGGTCCATTGCGGCAGCAGACCGGCATGCACCAATACGTATTGCCCTTCGATGTGGAGCAGGGGGCGGCTGGAGAGCCAGCGCAGCAGGTCGTCGCAATCGGGGGCGGCGAGTATGGATGCCAGAGTATCGTCTTCGGCGGCGCGGCGTTTGAGTCCGGCTCGCAGCATCAGCAGGTAGAGATCATGATTGCCGAGCACGACGGTCGCCGCCGCGCCGAGGCTGGAGACGAAACGCAGCACTTCCAGCGATTCCGGCCCGCGGTTGACCAGATCGCCCACCAGCCACAAGCGGTCGCGTGCGGGGTCGAAGGCGCACTGCTCAAGCAGCCGCCGGAATGCGCTGTAGCAGCCCTGAAGGTCGCCTATTGCGTATGTGGCCATGTTTCGATCCTGTCCGGCACAGCCGGACGAAACAATTTAGACGCGGAAGCGGGGGCGCCTTTCCGCGCTGTCCGATCCGCCTGGGATGGATACTCCGGTCAGAAACAGGTTCCGGGATAGATGACATTCGGCGTGAATGCCGGAGAGCGTGGATTTTAACGTCCCAACGCGGTAAGCGACTGGCTCAGGTCACGACTGGCTCGATTTCCAGCGCGACGCCGAAGCGCGACGCGACGTCGTCCTGGATGTGCGCGGCCAGCCGCAGCACATCAGCCCCTGATGCGCCGCCGTGATTGACCAGCACGAGCGCTTGCCCGGTATGGCAGCCGGCGGGGCCGATGCGGCGGCCTTTCCAGCCGCATTGTTCGATCAGCCAGCCCGCGGCGAGTTTCTCGCGGCCATCGGGCTGTGGATAGTGCGGCAAGCCTGGATGCACCGCAAGCAGGGCCGCGCATTGCCGGGCATCGACGACGGGGTTCTTGAAGAAACTGCCAGCGCTGCCCAGTTCCGCGGGGTCGGGTAGCTTGCGGCGGCGGATGGCGATGACAGCGTCGGAGACCTGTAGCGGCGTCGGCGCGGCGATGTCGCGCGCCGCCAACTCGCGCGCGATGTCGCCATAAGCGCTCAGTGGCTGCCAGCGGCGCGGCAGGCGAAAGCGCACCGCCACGACCAGCCAGCGGCCCGGCTGCTGTTTGAAGGCGCTTTCCCGGTAGCCGAAACGGCAGGCGGCGGCATCGAAGCGGCGCGTTTCGCCGCTCGCAAGGTCGATTGCATCGAGCGAATCGAAGCGTTCGGCCATCTCCAGCCCGTAGGCGCCGATATTCTGGATGGGCGCTGCGCCCACAGAGCCAGGAATTAGTGACAGGTTCTCCAGCCCCGGCCAGCCTTCGGCGAGCGTCCAGCGCACGAAATCATGCCAGCTCTCGCCCGCGGCGGCTTCAACGATGATTGCCTCGCCGTCTTCGCCCAACTTGTGGCGGCCCGCGATCTCCACCTTGAGCACGCAGGCGAGCGGTTCGCCGCGCAGCACCAGATTGCTGCCGCCGCCCAGCACGAGGCAAGGCTCGCCGCCGTCGTGGCGCGCGGCGGCGAAGGCGCGCGCATCGTCCGCCGATTTCAGCCGCAGCAGCCGCTTCGCCCGCGCGGGCAGCCCGAAAGTGTTGAGCGCAGTCAGGTCGACGTCGTGCTGCTCGGAAATGGATGGGGCGGCAGTCATGATGCGGGCAGGGCAGCGAACACCGCCGTCATTCGGCGCGCAGTGCATCGAGCGCCAGCGCGATATCGTCGTGCGCCACGCCTTCGGCGAGATCGGCCCAAGACGCGAAATCCGCGCCGTCCTTGAGGCTGGCCACAGCTTGTCCGGCCTCGCGCGGCGACGCAAAGCCGCGGCTTTGCAAAAGCACGCGGCCATCGCCGCCGACGAACTTGAAATAAAACAGACCGTCGGTTTCGCGGTACTGCCTGAATTGCGGCCGGGCTGGCGCTTTCGGGCGCGGCGGCGTCGTTTCCGCCAGTGTCCGGTCGAGCCGCCGCAAGCCAGCCGCCTCGCGCAATCTGGCGATAAAAGGCGTCGCGTATTTGGCGCGCAAGCGTTCTGCGCCGCTTTTCAGGACTTGCTCGATGCGTTCCGGCTCGGCAATCAGTTCTTCATAGCGCGCCCGCATCGGCGAGATGACTGATTCCAGCTTGTCGAACAGGGTTTCCTTGGCCTCGCCCCAAGCGATGCCTTCCTCGAAACGAGCGCGCATTGCCTGGGTTTCGCCGGGCGTAGCGAATGCCCTATAGAGCTGGAACAAGGGCGAGCCTTCGGTTTCTTTCGGCTCGCCGGGGGCTTTCGAGTCGGTGACGATGCTGAAAATCAGCTTCTTCAATTCCGCCGCCGGCGCGAAAAGGGGGATTGTATTGTCATAACTCTTGCTCATCTTGCGTCCATCCAGCCCAGGCAAGGTGGCGACCGTCTCATCGACCGCCGCCTCTGGCAAAACGAAGTGCTCGCCATGGCGGTGGTTGAAACTGGCGGCGATGTCGCGCGCCATCTCCAGGTGTTGTATCTGATCGCGTCCCACCGGCACCTTGTGGGCATTGAACATCAGGATGTCGGCGGCCATCAGCAGCGGATACATGAACAAACCCATCGTCACCCCGGCGTCAGGGTCGGCGCCGTCGAGCGCGTTCTTGTCCACGGCGGCCTTGTAGGCATGGGCGCGGTTGAGCAGCCCCTTGCCCGTGACGCAGGTCAGCAGCCACATGAGTTCGGGAATTTCCGGAATATCGGACTGGCGATAAAACCATACCCGCTCGGGGCGAAGGCCGGAGGCGAGCCATGTGGCGGCAATCTCCAGCGTGGAGCGCCGCACCCGTTCCGGGTTGCCGGTCTTGATAAGGGCGTGATAATCGGAGAGGAAATAGAAACTTTCGGCATCGGTTTGCTTGCTGGCTTCCACTGCCGGGCGGATTGCGCCCGCGTAATTGCCGAGATGAGGCGTGCCGGAAGGGGTGATGCCGGTGAGAATGCGCTGTTGGGCCATGAAAGTCGAGTCGGCGGAAAAAGTTGGACAATGACAAATTTGCGGCGCGGCAAGCTTACCATTCCCCCGGCTTGTCCGCTGCTTTTGTCACGGCGGATGCATGGTCATGGTGCATGCCTATGTTGTAAGGGGACAGGGTAGTTCCGATTGTCCTTGGCTTGTAAAAAGGCATTGCCTGTGGAAGCAAGGGCCTCGACAGGCAATGCCCGGACAGATTGGAATTATCCGGGCTTCGCTTGATATCCCCTTTGCGCGGGAACGTTCGCGCGATTGCCCGAAGATGCATTTTCCGAAGATGCATTTGGCTTTCGGCATGATTTCCGTCCCCGTCTAGTAGAATGATTTTCCCCCTTTGATGCCTGCTGCAAAAGAAGCCGTATGGAACGTTTTTTCAACAACGCCGGGCCGATTATTCCGGAAGATCACTACCATATCGACATGCTCTCCCGCGTGGACTGGCCGGAAATCCGGCAGTTGATTGCGGAGAAGCGCTACTTTGTCCTGCACGCGCCGCGCCAGACTGGCAAGACCAGCACCTTGCTGGCGATGATGAAAGCCTTGAGCGAGGAGGGCCGCTACGCCTGCGCCTACGCCAATATAGAAGCCGCGCAAGCGGCGCGCGGCGATGCGGCCCAGGGCATTCCCACAGCGTGCAGCGCGATTGCGCGTTCGCTGGCGCTGTATCTGGACAGGCCGGAGCTTGATGCCTGGTATCGGCAGGAAGGGCAAAGCATCGAGCTTCGGGATCGGCTTTCCCAGTTGCTTGCGCACTGGGCGAGAACCTCGCCCAAGCCCACAGTGCTGTTTCTCGACGAAGTCGATGCTCTGGTCGGCGACACGCTGATCTCGCTCCTGCGCCAGATTCGCGCAGGCTATGCCCAGCGTCCGCAAGCCTTCCCGCAAAGCATAGTGCTCTGCGGCGTGCGAGACGTGCGCGACTACCGGCTTCACCAAGGCGACGGCGAAGTCATCACGGGAGGGAGCGCCTTCAACATCAAGGCCGAATCCCTGCGTATGGGCAATTTCACCTTTGATGAGACGGAAACCTTGTGGCGGCAGCACACCGCCGAGACTGGGCAGGCGTTCGACGAGGCCATCTTTCCCGAGCTGTGGGAAGACACCGCCGGTCAGCCCTGGCTGGTCAATGCCCTTGGCTATGAGGTGACGCGCAAAATTCGTCCCAACCGCGACCGGACGAAGCTCATAACCATGACCAGCTATCTGCAAGCGCGCGAACAACTCATCCAGTCGCGCGCCACGCACCTCGATCAGTTGTCCGACAAATTGCGAGAGCCGCGCGTGCACAGCGTCATAAGCGCCATTATCGCCAGCGAACAGGAAAGCCCGGACGTATCGCCAGCCGACCTGGAATACGTGTCCGACCTTGGCTTGATAAGCCTCAGGCCACAAGTCAGGATAGGCAATCGCATTTACCGGGAAGTGATTCCGCGCGAATTGACCTGGGCCAAGCAAGTGATGATAGCCAACCAGGAACAGTCCTGGTATGTGACGCCAGAGAATCGTCTTGACATGCCGAAACTGCTGGGGGCATTCCAGCAGTTCTTTCGGGAACACTCGGATGCCTGGAGCGAGGGATTCAGCTACAGGGAAGCCGCTTCGCAGTTGTTGATGCAAGCCTTCCTGCAACGGATCATCAACGGCGGCGGACGCATCAGCCGGGAATACGGCCTTGGCCGCAGGCGCACCGATCTGTTCATAGAATGGCCGTTGGATGCAGGGCAGGGCCTGTTTGGGCCGATCCAGCGCATCGTGGTCGAACTGAAACTGCTGCGCGGCAAGCTGGAGGCAGTTATTGCGCAGGGACTGGAGCAGACCGTCGATTATGCGAAACGTGCCGGAGCGGACGAAGCGCATCTGTTCATCTTCGACCGCGAATCGGGTAGACCGTGGGATGAGCGGATATGGCGGCGGGCGGAGAAGTTCGAGGGGATGAACGTCGCGGTCTGGGGAGCGTGATTCTGGAAAGCTGGAACTGCTCATGCCCTTGGCGCCGAGGCGTCCGGGCGAATAGTTGCGATAGGGACGCTTGCGCCATTTCGTTGTAACGCGGCAAGAAGTAGAATCCGCTTTTCGCCTCGGCGCGGAAACGTTCGGCGGCTTGCAGCCGCTTTTGCCATTCACCACTCACTTTCTTGCCGCGCGATGGCTCCGGAAAAAGATCCGCAGGCCGGGGAACAACCCCAATCCGTCGAGGTTGGGGGCATGCACCCCGATGAACTCCAGCAATATTTGCGTGAAGTGCAGATATTGCTGGCGCGTTCGAGCGTCTACGCAGAAGACGGCGAGACCCACGAGGAAATACCTGCTCTCGTACTGCCTGCGCCCGAACATGCGGGGACGCTGCGGCTGCAACTAGACGCCCTTCACCCGGCGGACATCGCCTATATCCTGGAAGCGCTGCCGCTGGAAGAACGGCGCTATGTCTGGGATTTGGTCAAGGCCGAGCGCGACGGCGAAATCCTGCTCGAAGTCTCCGACGCTGTCAGGGAATCCCTGATCGAGACAATGGCGCCGCACGAGTTGAAAGCGGCTGCCGAAACGCTGGATGCCGACGAACTCGCCGACCTCGCGCCAGATCTGCCGCCCGAGATCATCCGGGACGTTTTCCAGTCGCTCTCCAGCGACGAGCGCGAGCAGTTGCGCGCGGCAATGTCCTACCCCGAGGATTCGGTCGGGGCGCTCATGGACTTCGACCTGGTGACGGTGCGCGAGGACGTCACGCTCGAAGTGGTGTTGCGCTACCTGCGCCGTTTCGACGAATTGCCGGATCATACCGACAAGCTTTTCGTGATCGACCGTGAGGAACATCTAGTGGGCATCCTCACGCTGGAATCCCTGCTCATCAGCGATCCAGAAAAACTGGTGTCCGAAGTCATGCGGCGCGAACCCAAAGTCAGCTTTGCGCCCGGCGACGACGCCAGCGATGCGGCGCAGGCGTTTGAGCGTTACGACCTCGTTTCCGCTCCTGTAGTGGATAGGGACAACAAAGTCATCGGGCGGCTGACCGTGGCCGATGTGGTCGATTTCATCCGCGAGGCATCCGAGGCTGAAATCCTCAGCCATGCCGGTCTGCGCGAAGAAGAAGACGTTTTCGCTCCGGTATGGGATTCTGTGAAGAACAGATGGGCGTGGCTGGCGGTCAACCTGGTTACGGCCTTCGTCGCTTCCCGCGTGATCGGCGCTTTTGAAGGCTCGATCGAAAGACTGGTGGCGCTGGCGGCGTTGATGCCCATCGTCGCGGGCATCGGCGGCAATTCGGGCAACCAGACCATCACTATGATCGTGCGCGCCATTGCCGTCGGGCAAATTGAAGAAAGCGCGACGAAACGGTTGCTGAAAAAAGAACTTGGCGTCGCCCTGTTCAACGGCGTGATCTGGGGCGGCCTGCTGGGGGTCTTGGCCTGGTGGCTTTACAGCAGCGCCTCGCTGGGGCTGGTCATGACTGCGGCCATGACGCTAAACCTCTTGCTCGCCGCTTGCGCCGGGGTATTGATACCGATGCTGCGCCAGCGGTTCGGGGGCGATCCGGCCGTGGGCGGTTCGGTCATGATTACGGCGCTGACCGATTCGGGTGGCTTCTTTATTTTCCTCGGGCTGGCGACGCTGTTCTTGTTGTAGGCCGATGATCAGGCTATTTGGCAATACTGTAATGACATCTCCCGCTCTCGGGATCGCGGGCGTATTTCTGGCCGTCCTGTTGTTGGCATCCTTACCCGCCGATGCCGCGAAACCGCGGAAAGCGCCCAAGGAAGCCATCAGCGACGAAGCCAGGGTGCTCGAACTCGAAGCCGAGATTGCGCGCCGTTCCATGGAGTATCGGCAGCGTTTGCGCCGCAAGCAGATCGGCGGCACCGTCACCGAAAGCCGTTTCGAGCAATATCTCGCGGTCTTCCGGCGCAAGATTGCATGCAGCGCTTCGCAGCACTATCCCAAGGCGGCGCGCGGCAAAACTTACGGCGAACTGATCGTGACAGTTTCCATCCTGGCCGACGGCTCTTTTGAAAAAGCCCGGATCGAGCGCAGTTCCGGCCACAAAATACTCGACAACGGTGCGCTGAATATTGCCAGGCAGGCAGCGCCATTTCCGCCGTTTCCGCCAGGAATCAGCTTCGATACCGATGCTCTGGACATTACGCGGACATGGACGTTCACCTACACGGAAGAAGCGGAAGACGCTGACGACCCGTGCGTCTGACGC
>JAIRWW010000003.1 GCA_031268685.1 Azoarcus sp. | reverse complement strand
TTTTTTTCAGAGCGTGGGATATGGACAAGATCATTTCGACTGTAAGAGCTTGCTGGCTGCGGCTGAAATGCCGCCTGGCGATGTACGAGCATCGCTGGCTGTTGATTTGCCGGGAGCGTGAGGAGGAACGGCAGCGCCAGCGTCAAAGGAAGATTGACGCCGCGCTGGCGCTGATTGCCGCCGAGTCGGAAGCGGCCATCATGCACTTCCGTGAGGTGGCCACCCGGGCGGCATGGGAAGCCCATGCCCTGGCACACGGGGATTGTGATTTGCCGCCGACGATTACGGTGCAGGCCGGTAAGAACCGTTTTCAGATTCCGAGATAGTTCCATGATCGCGGATCGCCTTCTTCCCGTTTTGCTGCGGGATTTCCAGTTCAAAGAGGTTGGTGATTTTCTCCGCGCGGGAAAGTGTCCACACTGCGGCAAGCGCGAGCTTTATACATTGAAAGCACACCCATGGATTCTGCGCTGCGCGCGCCTGAACAAGTGCGGCGCGGAAATCCATGTAAAAGAGATTTATCCAGAGTTGTTCAACGATTGGTCGAAGTTGTTTCCGGCGACGGATAAGAATCCGCATGCCGCCGCCGATGCTTATTTGCGCGACGGGCGCGGCTTCGATCTGGACAAGCTCCGGGCCTGGGGTGTGGTGTATCGCCAGGAGTCGTATTTCGACCGCGAGAAAAAAGAGGGCAGCGCGGTGGTGCGCTTCTCCATCGGCGGCGATGCGACGTGGGAGCGGATCATCGACCGCCCCGAGCGCTTCGGGGCGCGCAAGGCGAGTTTCCGGGGCGCTTACGGGGGGATGTGGTGGTGCGCCGGAACGCCGGCGGAGTCAAAGGAGATTTGGATTGTCGAGGGGATTTTCGATGCGCTGGCGCTGATGCATCATGGTTTGTACGCGGTGGCGGCGATGAGTTGCTCGAACTACCCGGACAAGGCCCTGGCCGGGCTTGCGGCTCAATGCGATTCTGGCAAGAGGCCGCGCCCGCTGCTGGTATGGGCGCTGGATAACGATAAGGCGGGGCGCGGCTCGATGGTGAAACACCTTGCCCGCGCAAGGAAGGACGGCTGGAAGAATGCGGCGGCGCTAGTTCCATCGCGGCAGGGCAGGAAGCTGGACTGGAATGATGTCCATCAGCTCGGGCGGCTGGAAGGGAAGGACATCCAGGAGTACCGCTATCAGGGCGATTTGTTTCTGGCCCCGTCGCCGCAAATGAAGGCGGCGATGATTTATGCGCACAGCCGTCTGACTTCTTTCCATTTCGATTTTGATCACCGCATTTTCTGGTGGAAGCTGGATCTGGAGAAGATGTCAAACGACAGGCAGGAAGAACTCCATTTGTCTATAACACAAAAGGATTATGCGGAAATCAGTAAGGCGGCGCAGGTGACGGAGATTTGTAATTGTTTGCCGCAACCCTTGTATTACGTGAAGAATGATCCCACGGACGAGGCTTGGTATTATTTCCGGATAGATTTTCCGCATGATGCTGCGCCGGTAAAAAACACGTTCTCAGCAGGGCAACTTGCCGCTGCCTCGGAATTCAAGAAACGTTTGCTGCATATAGGACCAGGTGCGATATGGGCGGGTAATTCAGGCCAGCTGGATGTGCTTCTCAAAAAATGGACCTTCAATATCAAGACGGTTGAAACTGTCGATTATATTGGCTATTCCGCATCCCATAAGGTTTATGTATTCAATACGGTTGCGGTATCGCGTGGCCGGATATATGAACGAAACGATGAGGATTATTTTGAGATCGGCGCTTTATCAATTAAAAGCCTTTCACGTCTCGACAAGATGGATATTAATACCGATCTGAATGAGATGGATGCGGAGTGGTTCGATAAATTCTATCTGTGCTTCGGTGTAAAAGGCTTGTTTGCGCTGGCGTTCTGGTTCGGTTCTTTGTTTGCGGAACAGATTCGCGAGCGTTTTGAGTCTTTTCCATTTATGGAGATTGTGGGCGAGCCGGGATCCGGAAAGACAACTTTGCTGGAAATGCTCTGGAAGCTTTTGGGTCGAAGTGCTTATGAGGGTTTCGATCCGATGAAGTCTTCGCACGTGGGGTTTTTGCGGGCAATGGCGCAGGTTTCGAATCTGCCGGTCGTGCTGATCGAGTCCGACCGGGATTCGGATGCGGATAATAGCCGGGGACGATCTCCGGCGCCATTTCATTGGGATTCGCTGAAAAGTTTGTATAACGGCGGCTCGCTGCGCACGACCGGCGTCAAGAGCGCCGGAAATGATACGCATGATCCGCAGTTCCGCGCGGCGCTGGTGATTTCGCAGAACGCTCCCGTGGCGGCATCGGCGGCGATCATGGAGCGGATCATCCATTTGTCTTTCGATAAGTCGCATCAGTCCGATGCGGGCCGCGAGGCGGCGTTGGCGCTGGGGCGTATGCCGGCGCGGGCGGTATCTGGTTTTTTGCTGCAAGCGACACGCAAGGAGTCAGAGGTGATGGCGATGTTCGATGCGCAGCATCGCGGCTGGGAGCAGGCGCTGGCGCAGGCGGGCGTAAAGAATCAGCGTATCCAGAAAAACTACGGTCAGTTGTTTGTGTTGCTCGCCGCACTGGAAATGCTTGTGCCGATATCCGGCTCACAGCGCCACGAAGCCGTGGCGGCGCTGACGGTCATGGCGGTGGAGCGCGAGCGGGATCTGGCGCGCGATCACATTGTGGTGGAGCGTTTCTGGGAGGCATACGACTATCTGAACGGTATGCCCGCCGAGGCAATCACCGACGGGGAGCGGTACGAGCCTCGCCTGAATCATTCGCGCGACCCCGGACTGATCGCAATCAATTTGAATCATTTTACGGAAGTTGCGCGCCAGCATGGCCAGCAAGCGCCGGAACCGCAGGAGCTGAAAAAGCACTTGCGCACGAGTAAACAGCGGAAATTCGTCGACGCCAATGTGGTGGTGTCGTCGGCGATCAATGCCCGTTTCAACGGGCTGCGGGAAGGCCACCAATCGCCCAGGCCAGCAAGCATCCGGTGTTGGGTTTTCAGGGAGTTGCAAAGATGACGGTACAGGATTTGATCGAGCGCCTGATGGTGTTTCCGGGAGATGCGGATGTGTTTGCGCTATCGGCGGTTATCGATGAACAGGAGGAATGCACGCCGAATGTGATGGTTGAGGTGACGACGGCTAAATTGATTAATTCGCCTTATTTCGGCAACGCTGTATTGCTGGATTTGGAGTCGATTTGATGTTTGCTGTATCACATCCACCGTTAAGGAGGCTGATATGCCGTCACTGAACTTTCAAAAACAGAAAGCCGGTCGACTACTCGACGGGCGCGAATGGAGTGAGGTGCCGAAATGAAATTTGGCGTGATGCACATCGCAAGAGCAGATGAAGATGATCTAAAAGAGTCTCTTAATTTGCTGAAATTCTTGGTGAGTCCGGAGAAATCATTGTCGTCTTTTAACGTAAACGACGACATATGGCCAGAATTCCATTCTGGTGACTGCGCGCATGCAATGGCATTTACTGAAAAAATATTGTCATTTGATGCTGCATGTATTTCCCGCGTTATTTGGGGTTATTACGCAATTGCCAATCCGAAAAGCGCAATAATTGATCCGGATTGCGAGTATCTAGAACTGCATCCGCGCTTAAGGGAATTGCTCGGCGATCCGGAAATAAGCAATGAAAACAATTCTTGATCCCTGCTGCGGCAGCCGTATGTTCTGGTTCGATTCCAAATGCCCTAATGCAATCTTCGGCGATAAGAGACGCGAAACTATTGCTCTCACAGATCATTCTCATGGTGTAAATAGGCCGCGCATTTTAAACATTGATCCAGATGCAATTTTGGATTTTCGTTATTTGCCGTTCGTCGATGGCGCATTTCGGCTAGTTGTCTTTGATCCGCCGCACTTGGTACGCGCCGGCCCGCGCTCATGGTTGGCCTTCAAATATGGAAAATTATCAATAGATTGGCGCGAAGATTTGCGAAAAGGTTTCGCAGAATGTTTCCGCGTACTGGAAGCACAAGGCGTACTGGTCTTCAAGTGGAGTGAGGTACAAATCGCGCTTTCTCAAGTGCTGGCACTGACGGACGAAAAACCGCTTTTTGGTAATAAGAGGCCAAAGCAGGCGGGAAGTCACTGGCTGGTCTTTTTAAAACCAGGCGCTGCAAATGACTAGGCAATACATACTCGATATCCAGCTCAAGCTAATTGTCGACCTTTTCGCGGGCGGCGGCGGCATGTCGGTAGCTTTCGAGCGCGCTTTTGGACGCTCGCCTGACATCGCCATCAACCACAATGACGATGCGCTTTCAATGCACCGCAGGAACCACCCGCAGACCCGCCACTTCGTGGCCGACGTCTTCGAGGTCTGCCCGCGCGCCGCTACGCAGGGCCGTCCGGTAGGCTGGCTGCATCTATCGCCGGACTGCACCCACCATTCGCAGGCGCGGGGCGGCCAGCCGCGCAACGGCAAAATCCGGGCGCTAACATGGGTTGCTATCCGCTGGGCCGGGCAAGTGCAGCCCGACGTGATTAGCCTGGAGAACGTCAAACAAATTCTCAAATGGGGGCCGCTGCTTGCCAAGCGCGACCGGGCGACGGGCCGCGTGGTGCGCCTGGATGGGAGCATCGCCGAGCCAGGCGAGCGCACGCCCGTCGAGCAGCAATTTCTCATTCCCGATCCGGAGCGCGCAGGGGCGACGTGGCGCGCGTTCGTCGCGGCGCTGGAGTGCTTGGAGTACGTGGTCGAGTGGCGCGTACTCAACGCTGCGGATTATGGCGGACACACCACCCGCGAGCGGCTGTTTATGATCGCCCGCCGCGACAGGCATGGTATTCGCTGGCCGTTGCCGACCCATTTTAAAACGCCTGCCATGGGGCAGAAAAAGTGGAGAGCGGCGGCGGAATGCATTGATTTTTCCGACTTGGGCCGGTCGATTTTCGACCGGAAAAAGCCGCTGGCCGATGCCACGTTGCGGCGGATCGCGCGCGGCATCGTGCGCTACGTTCTGAGGAGCAGAGAGCCGTTCATCATCCCCGTGACACACGTTGGCGCGGTTCGGTGCTATCCCGTCTCCGAGCTGCTCAAGACCATCACCACCGCGCATCGCGGCGAGTTCGCGCTGGTTGCGCCCGTCCTCACGGGCGTCGGCGGACGCGCCGCTCAAACCGAGCCGAAATCCGTCGGCGAGCCGATAAACACAATCACGGCCAAAGCCGACACGGCGCTGGTCACGGCCTGGCTGATACAGGCAAACGGCGGATTCAACACGGTCGACGGGCGACCGATGGATGCGCCGTTGTCCACCATCACAGCAACCGGCAGCCAGCAACAACTCGTAACCGTGGCGCTCTCTCAAGCGGACGAGGCCGCCTCGGCGCGCGTCGTGGCGTTTCTGATGAGCTACTACGGCAAAGGCGGACCGCTCGACATGCGTAGCCCTGCGGCGACGATCACGACGAAAGACCGTTTGGCGCTGGTCACAACGTGGCTGTCCGGTGAACCATACGTCATCACCGACATCCGGCTTCGGATGCTCAGTCCGCGTGAGTTATACCGCGCGCAGGATTTTCCCGAGAACTACGAGATCGAGCGAGGACACGATGGTCGGCGGTTTTCAATTTCGGCGCAGGTACGCATGTGCGGGAACAGCGTCAACTCTGTCTGCGCTACCACGTTCTTGCGCGCGAACGCGCCTGAACTGGCTATCCGGAAGTTGGCATGAAGAAAACTTTGACAAGCCCGCTGTCTCGGTTAGCCCACATTTTGGCTGCCCAAGCCGTCAACGCTTATTTGCGCCATAAAGTCCCGCAACCACGCGGGAATCGGCCCAAGTGTACAAATCGCCCCCCTGTTCAAGATCCGGAGCGGACGGCGTAGTCTGCGACTATGCGAACCGCAGCGTATTGCCGATTCTCATCAGATCAACAGCGCGAAGCATCGATCCGCGACCAGCTACGTAATATCGAGGCTTTTTGCGCGCGCCAGGCTTGGCCAACTCCTGCCCTCTATCAAGATCAAGCAATGTCCGGGTCGCGGAAGGATAGACCCGGATACCGGGCCTTGCTCGAAGCCGCTGAAGTTGGCGCCTTCGATGTACTGCTGATCGATGATCTTTCCCGGCTTTCGCGCGATCACATCGAGTCGGCGCAGGTTATCCGGCGGCTCAAATACGCTGGCGTGCGCGTGATCGGTGTATCAGACGGGACGGACACGGCGCGGGACGGGTACAAGTTGGAAACCGGCCTGCGCGGGCTGATGTCGGAATTGTATCTCGACGATCTGGCCAAGAAGACGCACCGTGGCCTGAAGGGGCAGGCGCTCGACGGCTACAGCGCAGGCGGGCAGCCATACGGCTACCGGAGCACGTCCGACGGGAAGGGGTGGCGACGGCACGTTTTCGAGGACGAAGCGCGCTGGGTGCGTTACGTTTTCGAGCGTTATGCCGCCGGGGCCAGCCCCAGGCAAATTGCCGACGAACTAAACGCCCGAGGCGTGCCAAGCGCGCGCGGCGGGTTCTGGGCGCACTCGGCACTGTACCCGGACAACAAAATGCTCGGGATGCTCGGCAATCCGATCTATGCCGGACAGCAGGTCTGGAACCGGACGGAATGGACAAAAGACCCGGCGACGGGGCGGCGACGGCGGACGATCCGCCCGCGTTCCGATTGGGTCATTGTCGATTCGCCTGAGTTGCGGATCGTCGATGAGGCGACGTGGACGGCAGTCGAAGCGCGGATAAAAGCCATGCGCCTGGGCACGGCACAGCGGCAACGTCTTGGCCGCGGCGCTGGCGGAAGGAAGCCTAAGTATCTGTTTTCAGGGCTTCTTGTGTGCGGAGTCTGCGGCGGTGCCTACGTGATGCAAGACCAGCGGCGCTACGGGTGCGCGACGCATAAGGATCGTGGCGCGGCGGCCTGCGGAAACGAACTCAAGGTGCGCCGCGCGACGGTCGAAAAGGAACTGCTCGCAAACGTCAAGATGATGTTGCTGTCGGAGACGGCGTACCGGACGTTCGAGCAAGAAACCCGGAAGCTGCTGGAGTCGTTCCAGCCCGATCCAGCCGCAGCCAAGGCCAGACTGGCGAAGGCGGGCCGGGAGCGCGACAACATCCTCACCGCGATCCGGGCGGGCATCATCACGCCCACGACGAAACAGGCGCTGCTCGATGCTGAGGATGCCGTGGCCTGCGCGCACGATGAGCTGCGCTTGATCGAGCAATATGAGCCGTCGCAGATGCTCCCCCGCGCACGGGAGATTTACCGCGATCTGGTAGATCGGCTGGAGTCTGTCGAAGACGTAGCCAGCGCCCGCGAGGCGCTGCGGGATCTGATCGGTCAAGTTCGCTTGATACCTGAGAACGGGACGCTGACAGCAGAAATCCAGAGCGCCGGGCTGGCCGGTGCTCTGAAAATAACGCTGGTTGCGGGGGAAGGAACAAAACAGGGCGAAAAAACCAAATAAAACCGATGAGTTACCGTATATTAACCACATCATGCCCCCACACATGCCCCCGCTTGCGGGCTGTTGGGGTTTTCGCGCGGTCGGGGAATCGGCCCCAGCATCGTCAACTCGGAATCCCTGATCCGCCCAAGGAGCAGGTTGGCGGGTTGAAGGTAAAATAAGTATCCATCCATCACCCGCAGCTTGCGCGCGAAACACACCAGCGATGGTACTCCCAGTCAAGCATGGTGCTAATCCCGAGGCAGCAGGCAACCGCTGTCCTTACCCTTACCATAACTACTGCTGAATAAGCACATCCCCGGCAAAGCGCCGATGAACCGGCACGCTTCGGCTGAAGATCACCGTCCAGGATAGCTTCCCTACGCTCGACCAGTTTCCTGACTGCCGCTTCGTCCAACAAATCCACGCGCTGCACGAAACGCTGCCCGGAAAGCTCTTGCACAACCACATAGGCATGTAGCTCAACGCTCTCGCCCGTCTGCCCCACGAGTGCGACGCGCTGTGCCGACAACTCGATCACATCGGAAGGATAGCTCCGGAGACGACGACGCGTTTTCAGTTCCATCAACACGATAGCGCCATCCCGTTTGCGGTAGGCACGGTCGACTTTGGCGCTCAGTACCACAGGTCCGGGCGCTTTGAACAGCTTTTCAGCGTAAGCCAGTTCGGCATCCCGCAACTCCCGCGGCATCCAACCCCGCTTTCGCCGCCATCGGCAGAACCACGCCAGGAGCGCAAGCAGCAGGATCACAACAGACAACTCAAGCATCATGACCTCGGCAACTGACGATGTGCTTCGCCCCCCACACCAATGGTCGAAGGAGTCTCCGCACCAAGCCGATCAGCCGGGGCCGCCCTGCCAGCATCCGGCACACCCCCGGCGCGATGTCGTAATAAGCGAGGATCAGGCGACGCCCGGCCGGCAAGGGGCGCAATATTCGATCCCGAAATGCTCGCAGGACGGTAACTTCCCTGCCTTCGCCATAAACCAGCGTCGCAATGAAACACCGCCCTTTTCGGCCCTCCCGGTAAAATCGCAGATGCTCCGCATTGCCACGGACCATGTCGGCGCGTTGCTGCTTCGTCCTGCGCTTGCCATGAAGGTGTTCAAGCAACACCAATTGCTCACACACGCCCATCTGGGCAAGCCCGGACGCACTGACCGAACGGCCTGTTCTGGCCGGGTGGCGCGCTTTCATCCCCCTGCCCCACTTCGCGTTCTCGACCAAACGAAGTACGCCTTGTCGAGCGCGTGGGCGATCCGGGCGGCCATCCGCTGCCGCTT